>DATHOL010000144.1:0-7074 GCA_035484895.1 Bacteroidia bacterium
CAGTAACTGTAACAGATAATAATGGATGTATTATTACTGCCACTGTGACTATAACGCAACCTACAGCACTCACAGCCAATATTACAGCCAGTACAAACGTATTATGTAATGGTGGTAATAATGGAAGTGCGACAATAGCTGCGGGAGGCGGCACACCAAACTATACCTATGTCTGGACACCCGCAGGAGGAACGAATGCAGCGGGGACAGGATTAACAGCGGGTAACTATACGGTAACAGTAACCGATGCAAATGGATGTACACAGACAGCAGGAGTAACAATTACACAACCACCATTATTGACAGCAACGATATCAGCCAGTACAAATATATTGTGTAATGGAGGAAATAATGGAAATGCAACAGTAATAGCCGGAGGCGGCACACCAAACTATACATATGCATGGACCTCTGCAGGGGGAACGAATACAAATGCAACAGGATTAACTGCCGGAACATACACAATAACAGTAACAGATGCCAACGGATGCAATGCTACAAATACAATAACGATTACTGAACCGCCTGCATTAACCGCAACCACAAGTTTTACACAAGCGAGTTGTAATTTAAGCAATGGAAGCGCAACGGTAACAGTAGGAGGTGGAACTCCGAACTATACCTATTTATGGACCCCAAGCGGGAACACGAATTCAACGGCGACGGGGTTGTCAGCGAATAGTTATACGGTAGTGGTAACGGATGCGAATGGCTGTACCGAAACAGCTACTATAGCAGTTACACAGCCATCAGCAGTTACAGCTAACATAACAGGAAGTACGGGTGTAAGTTGTAATGGTGCCGCTGATGGTACAGCAACTGTGACAGCAACAGGAGGAACAGGTCCATATACATATATATGGGCTCCAAGTGGGGGAACGAATGTCACAGGAACCGGGATGAGTGCAGGTTTGTACACAGTAACTGTAACAGATAATAACGGGTGCATTATTACGGATACGATAACGATAACGCAGCCTACAGCACTCACGGCAAATATTGCAGCAAGTACGAATGTATTGTGTAACGGAGGAAATAATGGAAGTGCAACAGTAACAGTGGGCGGCGGCACACCAAACTATACTTATGTATGGACACCTGCAGGAGGAACAAATGCAACAGGAACAGGATTAACAGCAGGTAATTATACTGTAACAATAACCGACGCAAATGGATGTACACAGACAGCCGGAATAGCAATAACAGAACCACCGGCACTTACAGCAAATATTACGGCAAGTGCAAATATATTATGTAATGGAGGAAGTAATGGAAGCGCAACAGTAACAGCAGGAGGAGGAACACCAAATTATACATATTTATGGACTCCTGTAGGAGGAACGAATACAATTGCCAGTGGATTAACAGCAGGAACCTATACTGCTACAGTAACAGACGCGAATAGTTGCAGTGCAACCGCATCAGTTACAATTACAGAACCACCTGCTCTAACTGCAAACATAATGGCTTCTATTGATGTAAGTTGTTTTGGAGGAACGAACGGAACGGCAACTGTAACAGCCGGAGGAGGCACAATACCATATACATATTTATGGTCTCCAAGCAGCGGTACCAATGCTACAGGTACGGGTATGGCTGCCGGTAACTATACTGTTACAGTTACAGATAATAATGGATGTACGGCTACTGCATCTATTGGAATTACGCAGCCCACGGTACTTGCTGTTAGTATTACAGGACAAACAGGCGTGAATTGTTTTGGAGGAAATAACGGAACTGCAACTTCGCTGGCAAGTGGTGGCACAGTAGCTTATGCCTATGTATGGACACCTATCGGGGGAACTAATGCAATGGGAACAGGCTTGAGTGCCGGAAACTATACTATTACTGTAACAGATGCAAATGGGTGTACAGCTACTAACAGCGTTATTATTATACAACCAAATGCATTAACCATTACTACTGCAGTGGTGACAAATGTAAATTGCAATGGAGGTAATAATGGTAGTGCATCCTCAACCGTTACAGGTGGAATAAGCCCTTATTTATATACATGGACGCCTTCCGGTGGAACGAATGCTACAGGAACCGGAATGGGTGCCGGAATTTATACTGTTACCGTAACAGATGCCAATGGATGTTCAGCTACAGCAACAGCTACCATAACACAACCAACTGCTTTAACAGCATCCATTGGTGCTATAAATAATGTTAAGTGTAATGGAGGCAGTAATGGAAATGCAACTGCAACAGGGGCCGGTGGTACATTACCGTATCAATACCTATGGGCTCCGGGAGGCGGAACCAATGCATTGATAACAGGATTAACGGCCGGTAGTTACAGCGTAACGGTTACAGATGCGAATGGATGTTCTGCAAGCGCATCTGTAACAATAACCCAACCGATTTTATTAACAACTTCTTTAACTTCCACTAACGTAAGTTGTTTTGGTGGAAACAATGGGTCTGCAACTTCTACCAACACCGGTGGCACAACTCCGTATGCTTATCGCTGGAGTAATGCCCAGTTAACAGCAAATGCTTCAAACTTATCAGCGGGCTCATATACATTAACAGTAACAGATGCTAATGGATGTACAGCCTCGGCAGCGGCTACCATTACAGAACCAACTAAACTAACTGTGAATGCTTCCGGCCCTCAGAGTGTTTGTTCGGGCGCCCCCGCTACTCTAATTTCAAGTGCAACAGGAGGTACAACACCTTATACTTATAGTTGGTCACCCGCAGGAGGTACAAGCGCTACTACAACAACTAATCCTGTGTCAACTACTACCTATTCAATAACCATTACCGATGCAAATGGATGCACTGCCATAACAACTGTATTTGTTTCTGTGGATGCTCCGTTAACGCTTAGTGTTACCGGGAAAAACTCTGTTTGCCCGGGTGGTACAATCAGCCTGACAGCTGCAGGTGCCGGCGGTGATGGAATATACAGCTATGTGTGGCTGCCAAGTAATAGTACAACACAAACAGTTTCTTTTAGCCCAACCAAAGATACTACCGTTACAGTTAAATTGACCGACGGGTGTGGTTCTAGTATGGTTTCCGTAACTATACCTATAATTGTTGATCCGCTTCCGAAGATTTCTTTAAGTTCAGATATTTATACCGGATGTATACCGCTTTGTATTCAATTCAGAAATATGACTACTATTTCATCGGGCAGGGTTTTTGAATGGGGATGGAGTTTTGGCAATGGAGATAGTTCCAATGCACCATATCCATTATATTGCTATAAAGATACGGGAGTGCATTCTGTAAGTTTAACAGCTACTTCCGACAGCGGATGCAGCAGTACACTTAATGTACTTAATTTAATTACGGTCTATCCGCCACCGTCTGCAAGCTTTGTATATTCACCTAATCCAGTAAACATATTTAACCCGCAAGTGCAGTTTACAGACCAAAGCACGGGGAAATATCCGATTAGCGAATGGTACTGGACCTTTGGACAAGGTGATTCTACCAGTTTCCAGCAAAATCCGGAACATACCTATACGGATACCGGTACTTTTTGTGCACATTTAATGGTAATAGATATACATGGTTGCATAGATAGCATTACAAATTGTTTGGTTGTAGATCCGCTGTTTACATTCTATATTCCTGATGCGTTTAGCCCTAACGGCGATGGTTTAAACGATGTATTTATGCCAAAAGCCAGTTATGTGAAAGCCTATGAAATGTATATTTACGACCGATGGGGGATGCAATTGTTCCACTCAAGTGATATAAATAACGGATGGGATGGCACGGTAAGAGGTGGTAATACAATTAGCCAGGAAGATACCTATGTTTACCTGATAAATGTTACCGACAGCCAAGGTACGCAACATTCTTATACGAGCAAATTAAACCTGGTTAAATAGGGTTAGATCGGATAGGTTATTTAGTTTTTTTCAATGACTGACAAGTAATGTTTTAAACAGTTTAGTCAGAAATATTTTTTTTTGAGTTTCGCGGCTCTATCCTTTTCATTTGAATATTGGAAACCGGGTTTACAATAAGTGGTATTTTTTCAACCCTTGTTTCACTGGTATCCAAACCAAATGCTTTTGATTCGGATTGAGCCAAATGTTTTATAAAGAAGTAACTGCGCAAAATAAAACTTTCACGCAAACTGAATTCATTTTCAAAAGAAAGGAATTTTTCCAGAATTACAAAACGGAAATCGGAAGCAAGATGATATTTTTTCAGGGAAGGATAGCGGCTGGTAATATTCAATTCTTTGTTGGCTACCATTTCTTCCACTACCTTTCGGAATAGTACATTTACACGGGCTTGTACCCGGAAACCAAGGCGGAACTCAACACGGATCACTTTATCGTCTTCCATTTCATCCACACTATATTCTAATGTATAGGGTTGATTGGTGCGTTCAATGTGCACAAACCAATAAATATCGGCACGCTTTGGCTGGCGGCTGAAGATAGAGTAGATAATTTTCTGCTCAATTTCGGCAGGATTATTGGCCTTGCTTAAATAGATAAGGTTGGAAGAAAATTTCGAAACAGTATGGTCGGCACTTAAATCTTTCAGCAAAGGTATTTGTTCACGTATGTTTACAAAATTCAAAAAGCGGTTATTGATTTTTCTGGCCCTATACCAAACGTACATGGTGAAAATAAGTGCGAATTCAAAAATTAGAAACATAAACATGTATTCAATTTTGGAGGTATTGGCAACAAAGAAAGAACCTTCTACAGTAAGAAAAACCAAAAGAATAGGCACCACGACAAACCAATGCAAGTGCTGCCGGAATCTCAGAAAATAAGACATAAGAATGGTAGTCATTAACATGGCTATGGTAATGGAGAACCCATAAGCAGCCCCCATAGCTTCGGATGTTTTAAAGTATAACACTGCCAGTACACATCCAGCGCATAATATCCAGTTTATACTGGGAATATAAATTTGTCCGCGAATATCAGTAGGATATTTGACAGTGACACGTGGCCAGAAATTCAGAATAATAGCTTCCGATATTAAGGTGTATGAACCACTTATAAGGGCCTGGCTGGCTATTATACATGCTGCGGTAGCAATAATAGTGCTTGGAATTATCAAAAAGCTCGGTACAATAGAAAAGAATGGGTTAAAATCCCCAACTATCGTTTTGTTGTGCAACATAATCCAAGCGCCCTGACCAAAATAACTAAGTAAAACAGCTGTTTTAACATATATCCATGTAGCCCGTATGTTCTTTCTTCCGCAATGCCCAAGATCTGAATACAAAGCTTCGGCTCCTGTGGTACATAGGAATACAGCACCGAGCAACCAAAAACCTTTCGGATGAATGGCGAGCAATTTAAATGCATAATAAGGACTAATTGCTGCTAATATTTGGGGGTACTCAAATACTTGAAGTATTCCCAGTGATGCAATCATACCGAACCAAACGAGCATAATTGCACCAAAAGCGCCGCCAACTATTTTCGTGCCGAATCGTTGGAAAATAAACAGCGCAATAATAATACCCAAAACAATTCCGACAACCAGATTATTTCCCGGAACGAATGTGTGTTCAAAACCTTTGACTTCGCTAAGTCCTTCTACTGCGGAAGAGATACTTATAGGAGGTGTAATAACTCCATCGGCCAAAAGCGCCCCTGCACCAATAATAGTGGGTAGGAACAATCGTTTATCTAATTTATTGACGAGTGCATACAATGAAAAAATACCACCTTCACCATGGTTATCTGCCTGAAGGGTAATAATTATATACTTAAAAGTAGTTTGTAATGTAAGCGTCCAGAATATACATGAGATGGCACCAAAAATTACTTCCTGAGATGTACTGTTAGCTTCTTTAACTATGGCATGCATAGTATAAAGTGGTGATGTCCCGATATCCCCGAAAATAATACCTAAAGTCACCAGCATTCCTGCGCCCGTTACTTTCTTAAAGTGCTCTGATGTCATTTGTAGTTATATTCAATAAATCTTTTCAATAGCTTTTTAAATGGAACTTCTCTTTTAATTGCATGGGCAATAGTTTCTTTCCTGCTGTGTTAACAGGTGAAGATGTTAGTATTGTGTTACATATTTACTTCTTCCACACGGTAGGGTGGAGGATATATTAAGAATAGATTGAGCCCATTCATGGTTTCCAATGAGGAAATAATTGAGGGCGCAAAGTTATAACAGAAAAGAACAGCTATTGACAAAACAGCAAATATTTATTTTTTATGAGTAGAATCATCAAAAAAGGCCAGTATATATAGTTTTGAAGCGATATAAATCAAAACGAATATTAAGATTATCAGTTGATTTATAGGCGAATACTATAACCTAAGTTTAGTTCACTGAAGTCGGCTTGCCCAAAGTTGGCATGAATATCAGCCCCTATAAACACATTGAACCGGGTATTTTTAGAAGGATTAATCAAATAGTAGTTTAAGCCCATACGCATTGGAAAGATGCTTTTCAGGAAATAAAAGGTTGATGCTGTACTACCTTCATAATTTTGATAAAAACGATGGTAAAAGGGCTTATATAAGTTGATTCCGCCTTCAATATCCATGCCAAAATGGCCCACTAAAAATTCACATCCGAGTGAAAATAAGATGTTAGAAGATTGCCAAGTGGAATATGACTGTTCGGTATAATCCATAAGCTTACCATAATCTCTGTAAGTGAATCCTGCCCGTACCTTAATATGATTATTAAATACAATACCGCCTGAAATGGCAACAGAACCTACTCCATATATGGGACTATCCAAGGGTCCAAAGGGGCTGCCACGGGCGTGCATACCAATTCCGGTGCGGATCTGCATAAAATATTCATTCGGAATTTTCTCAAGAGTTTTTTCAGGATATAAAAAATCAGGATTAGCGGGATGCTTGTTAAACTGGGCGCTTATTCCCAGCAAAGCCGAGTTTAGGCCTAAATTAGGAAGTGCAGTATGGCCGTCGGAACTATGGCAATAACCTCCGCATATTCGAAAATTAAAATTTTTAGTTACGCACAAACTGCGATAAATAAATAGCTTGAATGCCCATGTTACAGATGAGCCAATGGCATTATCTTCCGGATTGGAAACCGAATCAAAATGTTTGCTGAAAAAAGATGCACCTATGGCAATTT
>DATHOL010000145.1:0-4167 GCA_035484895.1 Bacteroidia bacterium
AATATACGGGTTCCCGAAATGAGCAATGCAGGAACTCGTATGGAGTAACCTTGCGTATTTTAAGCAAGCCCAAAGCCTCAGTTGCTCCATTAGCTACACGGCCTCCGCCAGTGAGTAAAATCTTAATATTAGGCAGGCGCACACGTTCAATCTCTTCCAGTAATTCCTCTTTATCCCGACATTGGTAAGCGGGTTTTACATCAAACAGGTTGTACCTTTTGCCATAACCACGCACACCATTATAAGTACCCACAATTCCGGCATAACGCCCAAAACCTATTACCCTGTCATGGTGTGTGTCGGTAATACATTCATAATCTACCAGCTCAATATTTTTTGCAATAATGGCCTTAAGCATTTCTTTATTGTGAGCTTGTTTTTTAGTAGTATGCGAAAAAATAAAATATTTTTTTCCGGGGAAGAGCATATCAATAGGACGTTCTTTTAAACCCATTAATATATCGCAATCTTTTAAATCATCAGCCAGAGGTAGTCCAAAAGAGGCATATTCTTCATCGGTATAACAGCGGTCTTTGGAGCGTTGTACAATTATTTTAAGTCCGGGATATGCCCTTACTAACTCACTGCTTTGCAGCGGAGAAAATGGTACACGTTTCTCAACCGGGGTCTTTTCTTCTTTAAGGATGCCTATCTTAATGTTCTGCATAAACTTGTCTGAATGAGGGGCAAAGATAACTATTAGCGATTAGTTGTTAACCGGTAGCTATTTGAATAAATTATCATATATTTGAACTCACTAATTTTACATAAACATTTAAATTTTACAGCCATGAATTTTGAACTAACTGGAACCTTAAAATTAAAAAAGGACGAACAAAAAGTATCAGATACATTTAAAAAGAGGGAATTTGTCGTTACCGACAATTCAGGTAATTCTAATTATCCTCAACATATATTATTTCAACTAAAACAGGACAAATGCCGCATTCTTGATAACTTCAATCCGGGCGATGAAGTGAAAGTCACTTTTAATATCAGCGGCCGCGAATGGCAAAAGGATGGAGTGGTTAAGTATTTCACTTCATTGGATGCCTGGAGAGTGGATGGCGTTGAGAAGGGTAGTTCTTCTTCAGGCAGCCAGGAAACATCGTATGCAACAGAAGCTGCATTGCCGGCTACAGAAGAACAGGATGACCTTCCTTTCTAAGCTATTAGCCATTAGCTGATAGCTATTAGCCGAAGTATGGCAAATACAATTTTACTTGTTGAGGACGAGAAGAATTTGTTGTCCACTATTAAACTTAATCTTGAATTGGAGGGATATGAGGTTGTCGCTTTTATGACGGCCGAAGAAGCCTGGCAGAAGTTTAAAGGCACGCATTTTAATCTTATTATTTTAGATGTTACCCTGCCAGGAATGAATGGCTATGAATTATGCGAGAACATACGTAAAGCAGACAAGAGAACTCCCATACTTTTCCTTACTTCCAGAAGTTCACCCGAGGATAGAATATCAGGCTTGAAACTTGGTGCGGATGATTATTTGGGAAAGCCTTTTCATTTAGAAGAGTTATTACTTAGGGTTAAATCATTGTTAAAAAGGTCGCAACCGGATGGAGATTCAAATGGATTGGAGGAATATTGTTTTGGTAAATGCAGCATAAATTTTAAAACTTACGAGGTATATACCAAAGATGGTGAAAGGAAGGAATTAAGCAAACGTGAAATAGATTTGCTTAAACTATTGATAGAAAAGAAAAATGAGGTAATTCCACGTGAATTAATTTTGAAAGAGGTATGGGGATACGATGGAATTCCATCTACACGTACTATAGACAACCACATTGTAACATTCCGTAAATACTTTGAAGATGACCCAAAATCCCCTTTGCATTTTCATTCTATAAGAGGAGTGGGGTATAAATTTACTGAATAAGCTAGTGCTGCATAATATGTATCTCCGTTCTGCGGTTCATTTTTCGGCCTTCAGGAGTATCGTTGGAGGCAACAGGATCAGAAGAACCATACCCTTTCGCTACTATTTTACGGGCATGTACCCCATGTCTCAGCAGGTAATCCCGGATAGCATGGGCGCGCTCCTCCGATAAGCGCTGGTTAGCCACTTCAGTTCCTACATTGTCCGTATATCCGGCAATTTCGATAATCATTGTTTTTTGTGCTTTCATAAAGGCGGTAAGCTCATTCAATTCCTTGAATGATTCTGCAGTTAAGACCGCCTGGTTAAAATCAAAAAATACATTGTTAAGGGTATATTTTTCCGGAAGTTTTACACGAACGGTATAATTGAATGTCAGTAATTGGTCTTCTCCTTTGGGTATGGTCAGGATATTATCATAAGCCGCCTCACTGGTAAATTGTATATATCTTACATCATAATCGGCATTTTTAGGAATGAGTAAATGAAATTTACCCATGCTATCTGTAGTTCCTGAATAAACTTTATGATTAATTTTTGAAGAAAAGGAAATCTTTTCTCCGGGCAGGGGCACTTTTAAATAGTCGATTACCGAAACATTTAAAACAGCATTGCTATCGTCAGGTTGCAAATCCTGTCCTATCCCCACCGGGGAGAAAATTACTAATGCGGGAAATAACAGCCATACTTTCATGGCAAAAAAAATTACGTAATCTTTCTTGCAATCATCAATCCGTCGCGTATTGGTACTAATACATTTTCTACTCTCGGGTCTTTCATAACCATATCATTATATGCTATAAGTGACCTTGTTTCATCATCTTGCATATCCTTTGAGGCTAGAACTTTTCCACTCCACAAAACATTATCGGCGACAATAAACCCGCCGGGGCGCAACTTATTTATTGCCAGTTCATAATATTTACTGTAGTTTTCTTTATCAGCATCAATAAAAACAAGGTCAAAAGTATAATTCAGCGTGGGGATAATATCCAAGGCATTGCCTATATAGGCTTTGATCTTATTTTCCATACCGGCTTCTTTTATATAGCGCATAACCATCGGATGCAATTCTTCATTAATATCAATGGTATGAACCATTCCGCCTTCTTTTCCGGATGGATCCCTTTGGGATAATCCTTCGGCAAGGCATAGCGCAGAATAACCTGTATATGTGCCAACTTCCAATACCTGTGTCGGGTTTACCATGCTGCAAATCATTTTGAGGAAACGGCCCTGCAAATGGCCCGAAAGCATACGGGGCATCATTACTTTAGCATAAGTCTCCCGGTCGAGTTTTTTGAGTATTTCAGGCTCTTGACGGGTATGCGAATCAACATATTGTTCTATTTCGTCAGGTAAAAAATTCATAGGTATTTAATTAGAATACAAAGGTAGGCTCTTTAAAGTTAAAACGTAGTAACCTCCGGGTTATTTTATATTCATAAAAACGTTATGAAATGTAAATTCGTTGGGTGATTGAATTTATTTTTCCGGCTATGCCTTTCTTTTAAACTGGATTTCCTTAATCCATTTCATGGGCGGCGACAAGGTATTCCTTCTGATTTTAAAAAATTCCACCTTTTGGGAGCCAAATCCACTATAAAACCGGGCAATATTAGTATCGGAAGAACCATCAAAATCAAAGATAAGGTTGTTTCCGGCATGTTCTTCAATATAGGTATTTAGTAAGAATGTCATAGCTTGTGCATTATATCCTTTCTCGTTTACGCCCGAGAAAAGGAAAATAACCCGTCCATGGCTTTGCAGGAAGAAAGCCCCGGCACAAAGTTCATTTTTGTCCAAATAAACTCCCCGCGATTGGCCTATTCCCATTTTAATGCAAGCATGCATAAGCTTCTCAAGAGTAGCGTATTGTTCCGGGTTATGTGAATACTCCTTGCCTCTGTTTCCTCTGAATAATTCTATAATTTTTCCCGGTGCGGTATCCTTGGCTATAGTAAGTAATAAAGCCTGTGCTTTCTTTAAATTCCTTTTTGTTTGAGTGGAGTAATTGGCAAGAATATTCGCATAGCTTTCATTCAGGTTTAACAGATGTGTGACACCTTTCTTTGTTTCAAATAAATTCGAATTAAAAGGATTCTGAGTATTCAGATTCATTTCAATATACTTGTATTGTTCAGGTATTTGAGAAATAAAATTTAAAACATCTTCCCCGGATATAGGGGGAATTGAAAACAAGCCCAACTGCTGTGTATAGGGCGGCGGATAGGAATATGTATATCCATATTTTTCTCCTTTTGACAGAG
>DATHOL010000146.1:0-11030 GCA_035484895.1 Bacteroidia bacterium
CTTATTAACAGCTATTGGCTATCAGCTATTGGCTGTTAGCTTTCAAACGAAAGCCCAAACTGCTTCTGCAAACCCGAATGCAGCAATTATTTCCTTTCAAAAGGACACCATTGATTATGGAACTATTCCGCACAATGCAGACGGCTACCGTGCGTTTAAATTTACCAATACCGGCAAAGAACCGTTGATGATAAGTGAAACCCATGGTTCATGCGGATGTACCGTACCAACAGCTCCTAAAGAACCTATTCAACCGGGTGCAAGCGCCGAAATCAAGGTGCATTATGCAACCGACAGGGTTGGACAGTTTTTCAAGAATGTAACTGTTACGAGTAATGCAACAAATTCTCCAAAAATCATATATATAAAGGGAACCGTTTTGCCCGATGCTGCGCCTACTACCACCACACAAGTGGTACCAGCACCTGGTAAATAATCTTTAAGTTGATTTCTTTAAGGCAGGAATGGCTATTTAGCTGTTCCTGCTTTTTTATTTTCGCCTTCGGTAATCGAATAGTAATAAATATCGTCATCAATTGTAACAGCAAGTTTGGATGATGAAAAGGGAATGATATCTGTTGAGGTTACGCTCTTACTCTTTCGCAGTTTTGTTCTAAGCGTTTTTGTTCCGTTTGAAGCAAGCAAATAGTAAGCCGATTTTGACTGGTCATTCGGAGCGTAGCAATCTATAAGGGTGAGTACCCATTTTCCACCGGGAAGGGATGTAGTGCGCATAGGAAGATAAACGGGCCAGGTAGTTGTGGCGGCAAATTCAGGTAGTTCCTTTTCCATGTTGATAGTATTCTTATATTCCCCTGTAAGCAACGAATAAAATTTTATGGTGCTTACACCTTGCACATTATAAAAACTGCAAACTATTTTTTTCATTCCTGCCAGAATATTAATATCCTCCGTGTAATCGGGGATATCCAATTTCCAATAAATTTTCCCATCAAAACTCAATGCATATACCCATGTAGCCCTGCTGCTATACATCTGTGCATAAACGAGAAACATGGTATCATTTACGGGGCGGGTGCCAATATCCCAGGATCCTGTTTCACCGGGCATTTCAACGATGGTTTCGAAAAGCCTCCCTTTAGTGAGCGAATATTTTTGAAGAGTAAGCACCGTTGATTGTTTTCTCCAATTTAAAATCAATGCTTCATCATCATCTATAAAGGTAATATCCGCTTCCTTATGCGGTTCTATAACCGATGCCATTTTTTTTAATGCAGAATCATAGAAAGTAATCCGAAGACTATCTCCAATTTCCATTGTTTGGGTAAGATAAAATTTCCCGGATGGCAAGGTGTGACAGATAGTAGTTGAACCCATTTTACGGGAAGGCAAAACAAGTGAATCGACAAGTTTTAAACCTGCTTCCGAAATTGAATATCTTTTGAAAATACTATCACCTTCTTCTTCAGCAATCAATTCCTTTTCACTTAAAAATTGGCAAAACTCGCCCGCGCCAAGGTTCCATGAGTTTTTCGTTCCGGGAATTTGAAATGCATATTTTACCTCGGGTGGAGGAGGAGGTGGTGGAACATATTTAGTAGTGTCTTCAGGGCCATCGCCAACCATAGCAACTTCTTCCACAACCCGTTCTGCAGGATGAATATTGTATATGTAATTTTGAATAGTGTAAGGAGAGGTTTTGGAAAATGTTACATCTGTGATGTGCTTACCATAATTGGCCGTATTGGTAAGGCGAAGCACCTGGCTGAACAGGCTTGAATAGAAAAGAATAAAAAATAAAACAGGAATGTCTTTAAATAAGGGAAGTCTCTTCATAGGCCTCAAAGGTACAAATAACCAAATGAAATTTAATACCTTTGAAATACCGAAATATTTTAAATCAGTACTATCACCTTTTCAGATGAATTTCCTGCTCAAATCATTTTTCAGAATAATGCCCAGCGATTACTTCGCCCGGAAATATCCTGTCTCGGTAAAAGGAATTCTGCATATCAATAATAAAATAGTGCTGGTTAAAAATGAGCGAAATGAATGGGAGCCGCCCGGCGGAAAAATTGACCCGCATGAAACTCCGGAGCAATGCGTGTTAAGGGAAATAAAAGAAGAACTGAATATTGATGCTACCATTGATTACCTGCTCGATTCATGGATATATAAAGTAGGCGGCAAGGTAAATGTGCTATGTGTTGTATACCGCTGCAAGCCAATAATTATGGATGAGCGAAACATCAAATTAAGTTTTGAGCACGATGAATACGGCCTCTTTACGATAGAAGAAATTCAGGCATTAAATATGCCGGGCAAGTATAAGTCCACTATAAAAAATGCATTAGAAAATAATGCGACTAACCCATACTGAACTTATTTCAGTATGCCGGTGAACTACAAATAATTGCCCGTCGGGCTCCGGCTAATTCCCTCTTACCTTTTCCTTGTGTCTTTTAACCTGCATCGATAGCGCTTCCGTGCTTTCGGTTACCGCTTCTTCAAATGTTTTGCACTGTCTCTTGGCAAATAAATCGCCTGTGCGGGTTTGAATTTTTATTTCAGCTATTTTATTTTGCGTGTCGTGGGCCTTTTCCAACCGGAGAAAAACTTCCCCGCCCATAATGCCATCATAATAGTGTCCCAGTTTGTCTATTTTCTTTTGGATGAATTCAAGCAGGCCTTTGTCTGCATCGAAATGAATGGACTGAATTTTAACTTGCATAGCTTCTTTTCTTTAAAAATTAGAATTAGGAGTGTATAGTATTATTTTATCCTCGCGGGTGCGCTTGTTTATAGACGTTCTTTAATTTTTCCAACGAATTGTGTGTGTAAACCTGAGTAGCTGCCAAATTGGCATGTCCTAAAAGTTCTTTAACCGAATTGATATCAGCACCGTTGTCGAGAAGATGGGTGGCAAATGTGTGCCTTAGTACGTGTGGGCTCTTTTTGTTGACCGTGGTAACCATCCCTAAATATTTATGTACAATCAAATATACTTGTTTTTCATATAGCTCGCTGCCTTTTTCGCTTACAAAAAAATATTCTCCCTTTAAACTAAGGCTATCCCTTTCGTTGCGGTAGGCTACAATAAACTCTTTCAGAATACCGGGAATAGGTATAATCCGTTCTTTGGCTCTTTTACCAAATACCTTGATAGTGAGATTAAATACATTAACATTGGCTTCTTTCATGGTTATCAGTTCCGATAACCGGATACCTGTTGCGTAGAACATCTCCATAATAAGCCTGTCACGTATTCCTGCAAAGGTTTTAGGGAACTCTATATCCCTGAATAACATGCCAATATCCTTCTGGGTGACAAAAACAGGCAACCGCGATGGCATTTTAGGAGCCGATATCTTTAACATCGGGTCAACCGTAATTACTTCTTCTTTTAAAAGGAAATGATAAAAGGTGCGTAAGGCTGATGCTTTGCGGATAACGCTACGGGCCGAGATTTTTTCCTGCATCATTTCCGCCATCCAGGAGCGGACCATGGTGGTGGTTGCTTCTTCGGGCTTTTCTATTTCGTAAGTTCTTTTCAGAAAGGCAGAGAACTGTTCCAGGTCGTTTTGGTAGGACAGTATAGTGTGCTTTGAGAAATTTCGTTCAAAACGCAGGTAATTCAGGAACTTATCTAACATAGAGCCACATCTTTCTTATTTAAACGTAGCAAAGCCAAAAAAGTTTTAATAGGGGAAAATACCCATAGTATGTGATGGGAAAAATACATTGTAAATTCTCATAAAATCCCATTGTTTTTATGGCAGATTAGCTTGCATTTTTGCCCTGTCAAATTTTTTAATAAAAACGGGAATACCGAAAACCGGAAAGAGAGTAGTTGGGAAGTTATAATTATATCATTATTACAAATACATGAATACATCACAATCCATTACAAATAAAACTGGTGAAAAATCATCTGAACGGCAATGGTGGCTATTCTTTTGTTTAGTAAGTATGCCAATATTGGGTATCTTAATGATTGCACTTTGTGCGATAAACTTTATTAAAATCCCTACAATTGATTCAATTACACATTTAACAATATTACCCACTGCACCATATGTACCTTATTGGGTAACAATCGGATATGGAATATTAATAGGTGGGGCAGCTTATATAGTAGGAGGATTTGGAGGATTTCTATTCGGGCTACCACGATATTTAAGTAACCCTGATTCACCCAGTAAAGATTATTCAAGAAATGATAATCTTATCCAAATTAGCGATTGGCTCACAAAAATAATTGTAGGACTTGGCTTGACGAATTTATATAAGATACCTTCTTTAATTGACCAAATGGGGCAAAATTTAAAAGCAGTATTTGGAAATGGAGAAAACGGTGCGGTAATCGGAGAGGTAATTGTAATCTACTTTTTTGTTTCTGGATTTCTGATGGGATACTTATGGACCAATATACAATATATTGCTATTCTAACAGAAATGGATAAGGTAGTTAAGGATTTAACTGCTGAAAAACAAGCAAAAGAGACAGTTGCAAATACAGCTATTGATACGTTAGAAAAAACAATTAGTTCAAATGATCCTAATGACTCAACAGCATATAATAAAGTAGAAGAAAGACAGAAAGCAATTCCCAATAGAAGTAGAATATTATCTTTTGATGAATTCTCAAAACTAATTGATAAAGCACAGCAAAAAATGAAAATAGGTTTAAATAGCCAACAGGCTTTACCAGATAACTTGAAAGACCCCAACAAAAATCAATGGGGAGGTAAACCAATAAATAACGACAGAAAACTTGACGCAAGTATTATTTCATCAGGTGATGACTTATTTAAGGTGACATTAACGGTTACTTCAACTAACATAAATAATCCGATGAATAATGGCGATGTTGTGCTCTTTTCACTTCATAATACCTTTCAAAAACCTTATAAAATTGTGACTGTTATTGACAATGTTGCTACTCTTGAATTTATTTCATATGGTGCATTTACTGTCGGAGCATTATGTGATGATGGAATAACTGAACTTGAATATGATTTAACGAATATTCCTAATGCTCCGGAGAAATTCATAAAGAACTAATAACTAGTTAAAAAAACGGGAATGCCGAAAACCGGAAAGAGAGTAGGTGAAAATTAATAAATACAAAAAATTATGGCAACAATTAACGTTCATGTTGATATTAACCTCGGAATAGGTGATTCAACGGTGATGATTTTTAATCATAACGTTTCTTATGAACATTATTTTCCAACTACTGGGGATTGGAGTCTTAATTTAGACCCTGGGGTTTATGCAGTGAATTTTGCTGGAGCTTGCCCTCCTGGTGGTAATGTTGTTCTGACTATTACAGGAATGACAAGTTCAAATCCTACAATGCCTATTACAGCGACTATAGCGGGCGGTGGACATTTTCTAGATTATGTAACAATAACAGTTTGATTTATGATTAAAAAAATAGCTATTTATATTGTAACCGCCTTTTTTATTTATAATGGCGGTTTGGATGCACAACAAAAGTTAGTGCAAACATATGATAATGTTACCTCACAGAGTACAGAGCAATCTAATAATGACATTACTTCGTATTTCAGGATTGTGGCTAATCATATTACAAGTGATTCCAGCGGATACACTCTTAATATGTCTTTGATTGCATTAAGAGATTCCTCAAAATGGAGAAGAGATACGGATTTCAAAAATAAATGGAATACATTTTTAAGACATTCTCAAATAAGTGGGGGGGTAAGTCTCGATAAATCGCAAAGTATAAATAATATAAATTTAAAATATACAATTGCAATTTGGGATAAAAGGGATACTGCACTTTATTGGTTAAGCGAATTTAATCGTATCGTTGGCGATAGTAATTCAAGCAGTAAGAATCTTGAGCATATTCAGGGCACTATAAGCAAATGGACCCAATTGAAATATGCGGATACTTTAAAGAAGCAAAAAGGACTGACGGATGATGCAGCATTAGCAGCCGTTGGAGATTCTATGCGAAGATGGAACAAAAAAGATGGTACGTCGTTAGATTCATCAAAAATAAATAAAACATTCCTAAAACTACTTAATATATGTTCGCAACAGTTATATAATACTGATTATTTTAAACTACAAAGAAAAATTAGAGATGCAGATAATTTAGCTGAAAAAATGGTTCAACAAAAGGGAATTTTTACAGCCTATCCATCGACTACATATAGTTATGCGGATAAAAAGATGAATGATTATAGCTTAGGTTTTACATATTTGGTAGGTATTTTCAGAAATCCTCAAAAAAAACCATGGCAATTTCAGGTTGCAGGTTCTGTAGAAAGTAAAGATACTACATCTACAAAATCTGTTAACACTTTTAGTACATCAGTAAATGGCTCTATAGGCATTAATAAAGTTCTTGCTGAAAATGGTCAGAAGCAATCAATAATGGAATTCAATTTATCCGGACAATTAAAGCATTATCTTATGAATAGTGTAAAGCAAACCACCCCAACGATTGATGCAACCTTTAAAATTCAAGCAATAAAAAACACTTGGGTTCCGCTGACATTAAGTTACAATCCAGGAAAAGGAAATGTGTTTGGATATATTAATGTAACCATAAATATAGATAAAGGAAGTTCAAGCAGCAAAACCGCCACTAAAAGTAGTAAATAGCTAGCAGTTAATAATATGAATTATTAAAAGTAGAGTGATTTTAAAGGCCTCAAATTATTTGAGGCTTTTAAAATTTCGAAATATCCCCCCTTCACCTTCCCTTCATCTAATCTTACCTTCTTTACCCCTCTGTTATTTAAGAGGGGTTTATGGCGGATGAAATAAGTGATAGCGAATTGTTGGAAATGTTCCGTTTGGAGAGCAGCCGGAATCAGGCTTTTCACTTCCTTGTCAATAAGTATCAAAAGCGGGTGTATTGGCAGGTGCGCCGCATAATTATTGACCATGATGATGCTAACGATGTGGTTCAGAATGTGTTTATTAAGGTATGGAAAAACCTCGGCAATTTTAAAGAAGCCTCCAGCCTTTATACCTGGCTCTACCGTATAGCTACAAATGAATCACTTACCTTTATAAAACAAAAACGGGCCAATATGTTTGTGCCCTTTGACAGTGTTTCAAATAGCCTGTCGCGCAAACTGGAAGATGATAGTTATTTCAGTGGCGATGCAATTCAAAAGAAACTTCAAAAGGCTATACTCACGTTGCCCGATAAGCAACGTATAGTATTCAATATGAAGTATTTTGATAATATAAAATATGAGCAAATGTCAGAGATGCTGGATACCTCTGTTGGGGCATTAAAAGCATCTTACCACCATGCGGTGAAGAAAATAGAAGCATTTTTGAAGAATAATTAAACTTAGCTACTTTAGAGGCGTCAAACGAGCGTTATGAGCAACAAACAAGACATATTCACAGATGATGAGTCAATCGAAAAGGACTCACCTTTACTTCATTCTATATCAAAGGAGAATCCATTTACAGTCCCCGAAAATTATTTTGAAAGTCTTCCTTCCGAAATAATTGAAAAATGCAGAACGGAGACACAACCAAAAAAATGGGGCGAAGGCATTTTAATTACTTTATTGGGATATAAATGGAAGCTGCTAACTATAACCGGATGCGTTGTTGTCATTTGTTTTTTTGCAATCCGCTTAAATAACCGTCCTATGTCGTATGAAGTAATGGCGCAAAATATTCCGGATAGTCTTATAGTAGAGCATTTGGATAATAATATTGCTGCCATTAATGAATCTACGCTCGAAGATTTTTCCGAAGGGATTTCTTTGGGACAAGATGCTGAAAACGTGAAAAGCGAATCAGATTCTACCAATAATGATGAAGATATCGTCACCTATTTAGTAGATAATAATATAAGTGTAACCGATATTTCCAATGAATAAAACCATGAAATCAAAATACCCTTTTAAGGTTTCCCTGTTACTTTTAATGTTGTTGCCCCTTGCCCTTTTTTCGCAGGATAGGCCGGGCCGAAAGGACCGTGTAGAAACTATGCACATAGCCTATCTTTCCGATAAATTAAATTTAACGTCGGAAGAAGCAGAGAAATTCTGGCCTGTTTACAACCAGTATAAAGCAGA
This sequence comes from Bacteroidia bacterium, assembly GCA_035484895.1. Lineage (GTDB taxonomy): Bacteria > Bacteroidota > Bacteroidia > JABEUT01 > JABEUT01 > JABEUT01. The sequence goes on from DATHOL010000146.1 coordinate 8,049, forward strand.
TGAAGACGCCTTGCACAAACAACGCCAGGCAAATGTACAAGCCGTTAAACAAGCAGGCGGAATTGAAAATATGAGCGATGCCGATGTTCAAAAGGTAATTGCCGATGAAACCGATTTGGAAACACGCCAACTCGACCTTCGCAAGAAATATGTGGGGAAATTTGAACAGGTAATTCCTACTCGCAAGGTGGCCCAGTTTTTTATAGCCGAAGATGAGTTTAAGCGCTACCTGCTCAATCAGCTTGGAAAACGCAGGGGCGAGCGCGGCGGACGGGGCAGGGATGATGACGGACAAGGCCCTCAGTAATTCAAGCCTAAAAGAATTTATATTTGCAGGGAATTAACCTCTGCATGAAGCCCGGACTTTTTAATGTAAACCTTGGTATTGCCTTCTCCTCCATACGGGGGCAGTTGCTTCGCACCATACTTACTATCATCATTATCGCAATCGGCATTACAGCGTTGGTAGGCATCCTCACTTCTATTGATGCCATGAAGCAAGCCATAAACAGTAATTTTTCCAGCATGGGTGCCAATACCTTTGCCATACGAAACCGCGATGCTTCCATTCGGATTGGGCATAAAGGAAAACGCCCAAAGGTTTACAGGAATATTTCCTACGAAGAAGCTGTAGCATTTTCCGAGCAATATACTTTCCCGGCAGAAGTATCTATAACCAACGATGCATCAGATATTGCAACCCTGAAATTCCAAAATGAAAAAACCGACCCCAATATTGAAATAGATGGCACCGACCAGAATTTTATTGCCACCTCGGGATATACCCTGAGCCAGGGCCGGAATTTTTCACCGGAAGAAGTGAAGGAGGGCAGAAGGGTTATTATTGTTGGGCAGGATATTGTTAAAAGCCTTTTCAAAAAACAAGAAAACCCTATTGATAAAGTTGTAAGTATTGGCGAAGCCGGAGACTATAGAATTATTGGTGTGCTACAATCCAAAGGCAACAGTTTTGGTTTTGGCGGCGATAGAGTCGCTCTTTTGCCTATCCAGGTAGTACGCTCCTATTCCCACTTAATAGATGTAGGCGATATGACATTTACCATTAGTGTATTAGTGCATAACCCCAACCTGATTGATGCAGCTGTTAGCGAAGCGAAAGGAACCTTCCGTGTTATCCGCCGCGATAAAATCGGAGACGATGAAGATTTCGGTGTTTTTAAGAGTGATGATCTTTCCAATGTATTAATCAGCAAAATGGCAACACTCACCATTGGCGCTACGGTAATTGGAATAATAACCTTGCTCGGTGCTGCCATTGGCTTAATGAATATTATGTTGGTTTCCGTTACGGAACGAACTACCGAAATAGGTATCCGCAAATCAATGGGCGCAACTAAAAAAATTATCCGGAACCAGTTTTTAATTGAGGCTATTGTAATCTCCCAATTGGGTGGTTTCCTTGGAATACTGCTTGGTTTGATAATCGGAAATATTATGGCTTTCTTTTTCGGTATCGGCTTCATCGTTCCCTGGGTATGGATTGGGGCGGCAGTTGCTATATGCCTTGTGGTGGGAATAATATCAGGTATTTATCCTGCTATTAAGGCTTCAAAGCTCGACCCGATAGAAGCGTTGAGGTACGAATAAAGAAAGGATGCCTAACACTTATACTCAATTATATATCCAACTTGTTTTTGCTGTTAAGGGAAAAGGGAGTTTTATTTTTGAAAAGAACAGGATAGAGTTGGAAAAATATATTTGCGGAATTATTAATAATAACAAATCTAAACCTCTTGCAATTTATTGTAATCCTGATCATCTTCATGTTTTAATAGGATTTCATCCTACAATATCAGTATCCGATATGACAAGAGATGTAAAAACTAATTCATCTAAGTTTATTAACGAGAAAAAATGGGTTGCAGGCAAATTCCAATGGCAGGATGGCTTTGGCGCTTTTACGTATGCAAAATCTCAAATTGATGCGGTTAGTAAATATATTTTAAATCAACCCGAACATCATAAGAAGAAAACATTTAAAGACGAATATCTTTTAATGTTGCAAAAATTCGATGTTAAATATAATGAAAAATATTTATTCGATTGGAATGAAGATTAAATTTCGCAGCTACGCTGCTAAGTAGAAGGGTTGTAAATTTCCTACAAAGATAACGCAGCGATGCTGCTTTTAAACTAAATATTGCTAATTAGTAAGGTATTATCTTATATAGAAGCCCCATTGGGGCAAAATCTTTGTAGTAATGTTAATAACCGGAAAATATAAGCAGCGTAGCTGCGAAATAAAAGAACGGTTATAAGATTCATTTTGTTTAAAATATTTTTCATCCGCCTTCATTGAACAAGCTTTCACATATACCTTTGCATTCAAGAATCTACTTTAAAATGCAGAAACAGTTCATCTTATTTTGTTTACTGTTGCTTTCATCGGCAACATTTGCACAGCCTGTAATTCAATACTGGGACAGCGCTGCAGGCATTAAAAAAAGCGAAGTGAGCTATAAGGAGGGCATGCAAAATGGCATATTCAAATTGTGGTATAAGAACGGAAAGCAGGAGCAAACCGGTTTTTTCAAGAAAGGAGATCAGGATAGCATCTGGAAAACATATCATCAAAATGGCGCACTGAAATCTATCAGGCATTATAACAAAGGAAAGGCTAACGGAGCTTTTGTATATTTCTTTTTAAGCGGCGATACGGCTATGGTCAATACCTATGCGAATGATATGAAAGATGGCTTATGGAAATCATGGGATACCACCGGTAAACTTTTAAGCATAGCGTTTTATAAAAAGGACAAAAAGGATGGTACATGGACCTATTATTTCGATAACGGGCATATAAAAAATCAGGGTTCATTTGTACACGACAAAAAAGAGGGCCATTATATTTCGTACTACGAAAATGGAAATAAAGAAAGCGAAGGCGATTTCCAAAATGATAAGGAAAATGGCAAATGGCAGGAATGGTATGAAAATGGAAAAGAGAAAGACGTTGTGGAG
>DATHOL010000147.1:0-5178 GCA_035484895.1 Bacteroidia bacterium
AGAATGGTTTACAGTTCAAATCGCTAAGTTGATAGTAAGCGATTTAGGTGTATACGTAGCCAAGAAAATCGGATACTAAGGATGAGTTTTTTGCCAGTCGGGCTCCGACTAATTGCCAGTCGACCTTCGACTATGGATCTACTGCCCCTGCAAAAACATCGATATTTTTGAGGTATTTGGCAGAACGTGCCAAATAATTATGAGCCGGTTCGGGAGGTGCGAAGCCGGTATCGGCGAGTAGTTTTGTATTGTCGAATATCTGTCCAAGTTCGGCAAATTCAAGGTAAGGTTCCAACGCGGCCAGCAAAATGCGCATTTGGTTTACATCATCAAAAATGCTTTTCCAGTAATCGAGATAATTAGCATATTGATAGAGTTCACTTCCTTCGGTAAGTTTTCCTTTTGCCCATAATTTCATCTGGCTAATCAAGGGCTTTTGAATGAACTTAAAAGCGGGCAATCCGGGGAAAGAAGGTTCAATGGCATCCATAACTTTGCCTACGCTTGTACAGGAATTTTTTCCGGCAGAAATGTGATATACGGGATATTTTCGTGGAGCAAATAATAGCGCAACAATAGAAGCCGAAGCAAAATCTACCGGTATTACATCCAATGCTGAATCTCTGTTTACCGGAACAAGCCTTAGCATATTAGCTGTCTCGATAGCCCATAAAATGACATAGGAACGGGGTAGCCAGTCGCGGCTATCGCCCATAATAATGGATGGCCTTACAATAAGCACTTTTTCTTTAGGAAGATGTTTGGCAAGCAACATTTCGCCCATCATTTTGGTGTAGGTATATTTCACCACATGATGTACCTTAGGGTTTGGCGATTCTTCTTCCATAATAACCCTATGGTTCGCCTCTTTGCCGGCAATAGTTGCAGTTCCTACATACACAAACGTATCAAGATTCGGAAGCGTGAGTGACCACTTAATCAATTCATTTACACCTGAAATATTCACCTGCTCAACTATCTTATCATAAATTTTAGAGAAGGAAGTATTTGCAGCCGAATGAACGATGATATTCGTATCCTGAATCATTTTATTATTCAGCAATACATGCGAAAAATCGTGTTCGCCGATATTTCCTAAAATTGGAATAATCTTTTTAGGGTCAAACTCATCTCCATGCAATTCAAATACATGCTTCAGGCGGAGAACAGCATGTTCTTCGGAAATGGCACGCACAAGGCAATAGATTTTATTTACCTCTTCATGTTTTGAAAGGCTTACCAATAGTTCGCCTCCAAGGAATCCGGTACTGCCCGTTAAAAATATATTCATCCCAGGTTAGTCAAAAATTTCAAGCCCGAGGATGCCCAAAACGATTAATAATAAAGACATAATTTTCATAAAGGAGATAGGCTCCTTAAACCATATAATACCAATAACAGCAATAATAGCTGTTCCGGCGCTGGCCCATATAGCATACACCACGCTCACTTCCTGAACCTTTTCGAGCACCAGCACCAATGCACCCAAAGCAAGCCCATAAAAAACAAACACCAACACAGAGGGAACCAATTTGGTAAAGCCCGCCGCATACTTCATGCAGATAGTACCCAATACTTCAAAAATTATGCCTAATGCTAAATAGAGCCAATACATGTTGGATAGACTTTGGTTGCGGTAGTTTAATGAGTGGCGTAAATTGTCGTTCTTTGCGTCTGTTAAGGTATTATGAACAAAAGTATGTATTTTAAGCATGAATAAGCGTAATAATCTTACAGATGCCGCTATTTTATTTCGTCCGGCTATTCCAAAAAATATACCTATCTCCTTTATTGGCGTTATTAATTCCGATGCCGAAACTTACCTGATTACCCAGGTGGAGGAATATCTTGACTCCATTAAATGCAACGAAAACACGAAAGGAAAGATTATAGAAATTATGATTGAGCTCCTGCAGAATATTCTGCACCACTCGCCTAAACTGAAGGACAACCAACAGAACGGAGATATTTTTGAACTCGAAAAAACGACAAAGGGATTTATCATTTCCACTTCTAATTTTATAGAAAAAAGAAAAGTAGCTGCACTTACCAAGCGGATAGAATACCTGAATACACTGAACCGCGATGAATTGAATAAGCTTTATCAGGATATTTTAAATAATGGCAACGCGGTGCGCGAAACTGCAGGACTCGGCTTTATTGATATGCGCCGGAAATCGGGTAAGCCTATTTTTTTTATGTTTGCTCCGCCAAGTACCTTAGACAATAATTATTCTTTATTCACCGTTAAGGTGCTTGTTTGAAAATACAATAGAACGCAGATGACGCAGATTGTTCAAGATTAATTAAGATGTTTTAATCCGTCCTCATCATAAGCAATCCGCGTCATCCGCATTCCATCAAAATCTATTAATCTCACATATGGATACCATAGAAATAGAAGCATCGAAAGATACACCATCGGTAAAGTTTTACCCGGAACGCGGATACCTGGAAATAAAAGGAAGATCCATATCGGAAACATCGGCTAAGTTTTACAGGCCCTTGCTCGATAGCGTTGAAAAATATATGTTCAAGCCGGTATCACCAACATTGGTGCATATACACTTCGATTATTTCAATACCGCCTCCGCTAAATGCGTGATAGAATTATTAAAACGGCTCGAAAGCCTGCCTAAAAAAGGACATAAGGTTGAGGTACATTGGTATTACAAACCATCGGAACACCACATGTACCAAAGCGGTATGGATTACAAAACCATATTGGATTTGGATTTTAAAATGGTGAAGGTGTAATCCCTCGCCTCATAGGAGAGGGTAGGGTGAGGTCTTACGAACAGATTCCTCGCTTCACTCGGAATGACAATAAGATTTTTATAAAGGAGGGGAATCATGGCGCAGCTTCGCCGCGCCATGATTCCCCTAATAAAATATAAAAGTTGTCATTCCGAACGGAACAAAGTGGAGTGAGGAATCTGTTTTTATTTCTGAATTACAAACTTCCCTTCTCCTACCAACGCCCCGCTTTCATCCAATACCCGGTAAAGATATACGCCGGAGGGCTGATTAGTAAGTTTAATGAGATTGTCACCCTGAGCAGAGCGAAGGGTCTCTTTAAAAACGCGTTCTCCAAACACATTATAAACTTCCACTGACAACTGATTACTGAGAACTGACGACTGAAAGGTGAAAATTCCGGTGGAGGGGTTGGGGAAAAGGGTGATGGAGGGGGGATTGGAGATTGGGGTTATTCCCTCTTCGGAGTTGCATGAATTCCAACGGGCGATATAAGGTTCACTTTCGTCATTTCCAAAATACAATGTATCGGGCCCGCATATTAAGCTATCATCGAATGAACCCGCAAGGTATATATATGTTCCTGAAGAATCGGAAGCACATGATGCCCATTCAGAGCCTGTTGGGCTGCGGCCACCGGGGAGGATTGTCCCACATAAGGGATTTCCTGCCGTATCAAGTTTTAACAGAAAAGCAGGCAGGTCAAAATCGCTATAATAATTCCATGTGAAATAGTTGTTGCCCAATTTTAATGTATCTGAACTAAAGCCCACACCTGCAAGATAGATATGATTATTTCCATCCGAAGATAAAGAAGTTGCTTTCCAATAATCAGTACTGCCAGAGAATTTAAGCCATAACATAGTTCCCGTATAATCATATTTTGACAAGAAAATTCCTCTATAACTATAGCCTGCTATATATATATTCCCTGAATTATCTGTAACTACAGCTTGCGGCGTTCCCGCAGTATCCGACTCTATCGCCCATAAAATACCCCCATTTGCATCGTATTTCACTAAAAACATTCCTTCATTAGCACTAAATAGAGTGTCTGTACTAAATGCAATGGTGTCGTAAAACGAACCTGTTACGTAAATATTTCCGCTTTTGTCAATTGCGACTGAACCTGCAGTAGTCCCCATATTAGAAGGCCCTTTGCCTGAAGATTGCTTTGCCCAAACTACATTACCATTTCCATCATACTTAACCAAAAAAACATTGGAATATTCGGTAGCTATTAAGGTATCAACGCCGAATGCTACAGTATCATAAAAAGCACCTGTAATATATTCCGTGTTAGAAGTAATATCAGTGGTCACTGCGGCAGGAGTAACGCCATAACCACTATGAATAGACTGTTTTGCCCAAAGAACATTCCCGCTTGAATTATATTTAGCAATAAATAAATCGGTGTAATTAGAATCAGACAGAGTATATGTATCAAATATTGCTGTATCAGAAAAGGCTCCCACAAAATATATATTCCCTGCGCTATCAATGGCATCAGAAGTGCCCTGATTAGATACGGAGTTTCTGGCGTGCACTAAAGGTTGTTTTGCCCAAATAACACTTCCCGTTGAATTGTATTTTATGAAATATGCGTTTTCATATGGTGTGCTTAATGTGTCATTACCAAAAATTATGGTGGTGGCATATTGACCAGTAAGATAGGCATTACCATGATTATCGGCAACTACCCAGGTAGCTACACTTGGAGCCTTAATAGCATCTATTCCCTGTGCACCCCAATCCCAACTCTGCCCCTCACAAAGTGAAAAACTAAAAACAAAAAGTACAAATAATAACTTCTTCATAAAACAAATATAGTTAAAATCCAATATATTATAAATGTCTCCCATTTGCCACAACATTTTTTATCCAACAGTTGCTAAAAAAATGTTGTGCTATATTAATTATTGACCATCAATTACTACTGTCGAATTTAGCGATTGCAATTAGTACAAAAAGTGTTGGATGAATTTTTTAAAATAACCGGATTTTTTTCAGGGAAAAGATGGGGTTCTCGTCAATGACGCTACCCCTCCATTCAAAGCACCTTTAGAGGTTTGAACGAAAGAAAATAAGACCTCACCCTGCCCTCTCCTATGAGGAGAGGGTAAAGTCACGACCGCTCATCTCTTATATCTTATAGCTAAATCAACTGCCGGTATCTCCGGTATCCGGTGGCATATCTATATTGTTGTTCTTATGCTTGAAGATGGAGATATCCATTTGTCCGAAGCGGTAGCTAAAGTTGATGGACATAAAGTGGGCATCGCGGTGGCGGCTGGTAGTTTGGTAATATAAAGGCACTCCCGCTTCATTGGCTGCTGTTACGTTAGTACCGGTTACAGCGGTTCCAAAAATATCGCGCACGTTAAAGGTTATAGATGCCTTGTTATTTTTCAGGAATTCCTT
>DATHOL010000148.1:0-5030 GCA_035484895.1 Bacteroidia bacterium
ACATCTACCCCGTTCGGGAGAGATGCGCAAATGTTCGATTCCAGCTTTGGCTGGAGATTTATAAACCCTAAAATGCAGGAACTGTATGGCACCGATGCCATGGGCGAAACAGCAGAAAACCTTGCTGACTTGTATAAAATAAACCGCGAGGACCAGGATAAATTCGCATATAATTCCCAGCATAAAGCAGCCAAAGCAGCGGCAGCAGGGCGTTTCGAAAAAGAGATAATACCTGTAGCAATCCCGCAAAAGAAAAAAACAGGGGCCCAAAATCCTGAGCCCTTACAATTCGCCAACGATGAATTTATAAAAGCCAACACAACCCTGGAAGGTTTGGCAGCATTACGGCCCGCTTTCCGCAAAACAGGCACCGTTACCGCAGGCAATTCATCCGGACTGAATGACGGAGCAGCAGCATTGTTGCTGGCATCTGAAGCGGGCATGAAAAAATATTCACTCAAACCATTGGCGAGAATCGTATCCTCCGCAATTGTAGGCGTAGAACCCCGCATTATGGGAATAGGCCCGGTAGAAGCGAGTAACAAAGCCTTGAAAAAAGCGGGATTAACATTTGATAAAATAGATATTATTGAATTGAATGAAGCATTTGCAGCACAAAGCCTTTCCTGTATACGCCAATGGGGCCTTGCCGATGATGATGCCCGCATCAACCCGAATGGCGGAGCAATTGCCATAGGCCACCCGCTGGGCATGAGCGGTGCGCGTATATTAAACTCCGCCGCTATTGAACTGCACGAAAAAAATAAACGCTATGCTTTAGTAACATTGTGTATAGGTGTGGGACAAGGCTATGCAGCGGTGATTGAAAAAGTATAATACATGCCAAAGCCAGTACTAAAAAAGGAAAATATATTACTCCATTTTTTTAAACGGAACTGGATTCAGATACTTGTTATTGCAGGATTGTTCATGATGTATCACAACGTGTACATTGACAAAGTACTGGATTATCCCGATTCAAAAGAAGTGGCCATTCGCCTTATTATAATGGCTCTTGGGAGCATTCTGGTAGGGGTTGTAATCATGCTGCTTCTTCGCCTTGTTGAATGGGGGTTGCATAAAATGCAGCAATAAAAACGCGGGAAATAAGATAATTTTTAACTCAGCTATTTCCTATCTTTACATTCATAATTCAACATTCATAATTTCATAATTTGCTCCATGCCTACCATAAACCCCAACGCAACTAAAGAAATAGATGAAGCTTTTGAAAAATTAACGGGCTTTCAGAAGAAGTTTTGCATACACTTGCGCGCCCTTATCCACGAGGCTTTGCCCGGGGTAAAAGAAGACTGGAAATGGGGGCCCAACTTTAATGTAAACGGTATGGTTTGCGGAGTATGGAGTTTCAAAAAGCATGTTAAACTGGTGTTTTTTAAAGGCAGTTTGATGGAGGATCCTTATGCCCTGTTTAATGATGGCGACGACAATACAGGCAACCGCAGCATCCATTTTTTTGAGAATTCAGTTATAGATGATGAAAAGGTTACCGAATACCTGAAAGAGGCTGCTGAACTGAATAAGCAAGGGCTTAAACCGGAGAAGAAAAAGATTTCGGCAGATGTTCCCGAAGAGTTGATGCGGGCACTTAACAAACATGCCGGGCTGAAAATGTATTTTGAAAAACTGGCGCCCTCGCATAAGCGCGAATATTCGGAATATGTTGCTGATGCCGTGCAAGCTGAAACCAGGGAGCGCCGCATTAAAAAGGTGATTGAAATGATTGCTGAAAACAGGAAGATGAAAGAGAAGAACGAAATAAAAAATCGCAATAGAAAGCGGTAAAAGTTCGTCATTGCGAGGAACGAAGCAATCTGGCCAATTGAGTATTGAGTAAGATTGCTTCGCAGAGCCTCGCAATGACACTTGAGTTAATTTAACTATTTATTAAATTGCATTAAATGATTTACGAATTCAACGGATACAGGCCAGTAGTACATAAATCAAGCTTTGTGCACCCGCAGGCAAGTGTTACCGGCAATGTAATAATCGGTAAAGATGTATATATAGGCCCCGGGGCTGCCATCCGTGGCGACTGGGGCGAAATCATCATTAAAGATGGTTGCAACGTTCAGGAAAACTGCACTATCCACATGTTTCCGGGTGTAACTGTTGTATTGGAAGAAGGCGCACATATTGGCCACGGGGCTATTATACACGGAGGGCATATAGGTAAAGATGTACTTATAGGTATGAATGCCGTAGTTATGGACCGCGCCGATATTGGCGAGGGTAGCATTATAGGTTCGCTATGCTTTGTTCCTGAAGATATGGTTATCCCTCCCGGAATGCTGGTGGTAGGCACTCCGGCTAAGATTATTAAAGAAGTGAGTGAAGAAATGAAAGGCTGGAAAAAGAAAGGCACCGAAATATACCAGCGCCTGCCTAAAGATTTACATAATACCCTCAAAGCCTGTGAACCTTTACGCTCGGTGCCTAAATTCAGGAGGAAACAGGAAGGGTTTTATAAGACGTGGAGGCAGGAAAAAGGGGAGTAAACAGACCTGAAACGCAATATAGTTTCATTTTTTGCATATTTTATACACTATTTATGCTTATATTTGTATTCTAATTAAGAATAAGCATGATTATTGAGTTTTCAGTCCAGAATTTCAGGTCTATTTATGATAAGGTAACATTAAGTATGTTAGCTTCTAAACTGACCGGAAAAGAAGCCACGCTTGATAACATCTTTTATCATGAAAATTATCCGAACATACCGCTTCTTAAATCGGCGGTAATTTATGGGGCAAATGCTTCGGGGAAGTCAAATGTTCTGAAGTCGTTGGAGTTTTTTAAGGATTTTATTATAGATTCAACTGATTATAAATTCGCACAACCCTTACCTCATGAGCCTTTCCGCTTAAATAGAAAAGGGCCTACAGAGCCAAGTTACTTTCAAATTGATTTTATAGCAAGAGATAAAATTCGTTATATCTATAGCTTCAAATTTGATGAAAATGAGGTCGTAGAAGAATCCCTCTCTTCATTTTCTTCGCGTAAGGAAACAAGATTGTTTTTTAGGAAAAAAGGAGAAAAAATAAATTTCAGCAGTTCATTTAAGGGAGAGAAAAAAGTATTGGAGGACCAATTATTGGCTAATAATTTGCTTTTATCAAAAGCGGCAAATAGCAATTACGAACAATTACAAATTGTGTATACCTATTTTAATGGATTAAATATTTTTCTTGAACACCCTAAAGGTGGCGAATTCTCTAAGAAAAAATCAATTGAAGACGATTATTTCAAAAAATACATCACTGAATTTTTAAGAGTGGCTGATACCGGAATAGACTCATTCGAAATAAAGACTGAAAAGAAGCATACCGGATTAATTGATTTTAATTCAATTCTAAAAGTGTTTAACTTCTCATCACCATTATATGATATAGAAGTAATTCACTATACTTCTGATGACTATAAACCTAAACAAGTTAGATGGGATATGGCGGAAGAATCCGCCGGAACGAGGAAACTTTTCGATTTGGCCGGTTATATTATTGAGATACTTTACAAAGGAGATATTCTAGTATTTGATGAAATCAACAAAAGCCTCCACCCCCATCTTAGCAAATTTATCATTGACCTTTTCCATAATAAAAAGACTAATCCTAAAAATGCGCAGTTAATTTTCACAACTCACGATGTGAGTTTGCTTACAAGTGAGCTTTTCCGCAGAGACCAGATTTGGTTTACCGAGAAAAACAACAAGAACATGACTGAGTTGTATTCTTTGGGTAGTTTTGATAAGAAGGATGTCCGCAAGGATGTTCCATTTGATAAATGGTATTTAAGCGGCAGGTTTGGGGCGATTCCGATTCTTGGAGAATTAAATATGAAACCGGAATGACCTTCAGGCGTTACGATAAAATACGCCAGATACGGCAAAGGATTCTGATTTTATGCGAAGGCACAGAAACAGAGCCCAACTATTTCAATTCCCTAAGAGCAGACAAATTAAGAAATAAACATTCGTCAGGATTGCGGATTATTGTTCATGAAACAAAAATAAATACTGCTAAGGAATTGATTGATGAAGCCATCAGGCTAATGAAAATTGCCAGGAGAGAAGATAATGAATACGATGAAGTTTGGGTTGTATTTGACAAAGATGGCTATACTAAACATCCTGAATCATTTGACAGAGCAAAGGCCAAGAAAATTAGTGTCGCTTTTTCAAGCCCGTGTTTTGAATTATGGTATTATCTGCATTTTAAATACTCAGCGGCTCCTGTTAAAGATGGCGATGCCATGTGCAAACGGCTCAAGGAACATATTAATGGCTATCAAAAATCAGAAGATTATTATAATACACTAAGCCCACTCACTGAAAAAGCTATTGTTCATGGTAACCAAATTATTAAACATTGGAAAGAAACAGGAGATACACGGCTTTGGGAACACAACCCCTATACCAATGTCGGAATACTTGTCGAAAAACTTTTGAATTTATAGGGCACCTTATTTCCCTTTCACGCGTTCCATCTTCCTCGCCTTTTTATGTGCAGCCTCAACCGATGCCTTTACCATATCTGAAAAAGTAGCGCTCTTTATAAGCTTTTGCTGATACTTTTCAGCCCGGATAACCCTTCGTATCGATTTAGATTTTTTCATTATTCAAAGATAGCTATTTTTATGCGAAGGGGTGAACTGATGCGGGTTTGGCTAGCCCCGATTGTAGTGGAAAGCCCTGAGTTAATGGTTCACGAAGGCTTGGAACGAAAAGCGGTGTGATTAGGCTCAAACTTTTCTTATCTTTGTCCAACTGCTTTAATTACTTACCATGGAACCCGATTTCAGCAAATACAACACCCACCTCGATATTAAGTACAAGCACTTGGAGCGGATTGATATTCCGCAGATGGTGCAGGAGTGCAAAGACAAATGGTTCAACCAGACCCTAACACAAGTAAACGAAAGCGTAGTACGCGTTGGCATTGTGGAAGGGGAATACCATTGGCACAAGCATGATAATGATGATGAGTTCTTTTTTGTATTGGAAGGGCAAC
>DATHOL010000149.1:0-3534 GCA_035484895.1 Bacteroidia bacterium
AACAAGTTTTTGCTGTAGCTACCAAAGGAATTATGTATGATGAAAATTATTTACAAAAAACTTGTTTTTAAACACAGTTCATGCTGAACTTGTTTCAGCATACCAAACAATCACCCATTGTTAATAAAAAATAACCCCTAGCATTACTTAGAGGTTATTTATAAAAGGTTAAAATTCGCTTACTCCTTAATAAACTTCAAGACAGAATAAGAGTCAGCATTAGAAATTTTGATAAAATACATTCCGTTTGCTAACTTAGAAATATCAGTAGTGAATGTAAAATTTGGTTTCACAGTCTTTTCATAAGAAGCAACGGTTCTGCCCATCATATCTTCAATTGCAATAGTGTTATTTCCATTGGTGTATGTTCCTGAAAATTGAATATTCAAAGTAGAACTCGCAGGATTAGGATAGATTGCAAAGCTTCCTCCAGCCGAAATTTCTGGTACTGCTGTTGGGCCTCCATTCACTTTGCGAATGCGGAAATTCAAAAGGTCTCCAATATAAAGATTGAAATTTAAATCAACGCTAACAGTAAACGGATAATTCAACTCCGCATCTACTGCCGGTCCGCCATCACCGCTGAATCCAATAGCTGGACTTCCGGCAATAGCATAATCATAACCATTAGTTCCATTTATTTGGCGGATAACTGAATTACCTGCGTCAGCTATGTATACGTTGCCGAGTTTATCGCAAGATACGCCGGTAGGAGAACCCATAGGAATGGATGTTGCAGAAGGGCCGCTTGCAGTGGTATATGCATTGTTGCCGGGGATACCCGCGAATTCGCTAATGATTCCCGAAGCATCCACTTTTCGCACGGTAAATTCTGCGTGTTCGCATATATATAAGTTCCCGTTATTGTCAAAAGCAATTCCTAAAGGGTTGTTCAGTTCGGCTGCGGTTGCTTGGCCCCCATCGCCGCTATACCCGTGAATAGTATCACCAGCATAAAGGGTGATGATACTGTCCGTTACGTTAATCTTGCGCACGCAAGAAGCGACGTCATCGGAAACATAAACATTGCCTGCCGCATCCACGGCAACCCCCGCAGGGTCATGAAAAGTGGCTGCAGATGCCGGGCCTCCGTTTCCGGGACTGCCTCCGTTGCCTGTTCCCGCAAATGTGGTAATTATCCCCGTATTCTGGTTGATTTTCCGGATAACACCGTTTCCGTTGTCGGAGAAATAAATATTGCGGTTGTGGTCAACTGCGATTCCGAAAGGATAGTAGAGTTCCGCAAATACTGCAGAGCCATAATCTCCGGTCCATCCGGCAACTCCTGTTCCGGCAATGGTTGCCATAATTCCTGTTTGGGCATACACTTTACGGATGCGGTTATTCTGGGCATCAGCTATATAAACATTACCCGAATCATCAACGGCGGTAAAGCCCATTGTGTCAATTTTTGCATTGGTGGCAGGTTGTCCGTCGCCGGCAAAGCCCGCAATACCGTCACCTGCAATGGTGTTAATGTAACCTACCTGAGCATTGGCTAATGTGCCGATAAATAGGGAAACAGGCAATAAAAATAAGTATGCTTTTTTCATGGTTTTGATTTTATAAAAGGCGTAATAATTGCAAAAATAACTATAAATCCGAGATAAAAACGTACAAATAATCTATAAGCAATAGATTATATTGTATTTTTGAATCAATATAAGCAAGCAGTTTGAAATCATTACGCATACAATCTATAGATGCTTTACGGGGATTGATAATGATAGTTATGGCCCTCGACCATATCAGGGATTTCTTTCATTACGATGCATTCATCCACAATCCGCTCGACCTGCTTTATGCTCCTGCCGATTTATTTCTTACCCGCTGGATAACCCATTTTTGCGCCCCCACTTTTATCTTCCTTACCGGACTGTCAGCTTATTTATACGGATTAAAGCATACTAAAAATGAATTAAGCCGTTTCCTGTTTACCAGGGGTTTATGGCTTATTTTCCTGGAGGTTACTATCATTGCCTTTGGTTGGCAGTTTCAGGTTAATACCCATGCTATTATACTTATGGTAATTTGGGCGATAGGTATAAGCATGGTCTTTCTGGCGTTGATGATACGTTTGCCTTACATACTGATTTTAGTCACGGGCCTGCTTATTGTTTGCCTGCATAATCTGACTGATAACCTGCACTTTACTGATGGAAGCATGATGAATGATATTTGGACAATACTTCATGTTCAGGGAAAAATAAATATCACCCCAAATTTTGTGGTATTCATTTTTTACCCCATACTTCCTTATTTGGGGTTAATTTGTGTCGGGTATGCGTTCGGAAAGCTTTTCAGCCCTGATGTTGAAAGCCAAAAAAGAAAGAAGTCTTTACTATGGATAGGAATATCGTGCATCGTTCTGTTCATTATCATCAGATATATCAATATCTATGGCGATCCGCACCCATGGTCATACCAGATAGCCACCCGCTACACCATACTTTCATTTATTAATTGCAATAAATACCCCGTTTCATTGTTGTTTTCATTAATGATATTGGGTCCTTCCATTTTATTCCTTTACTTTTTTGAAGGAGTTCAGAACTGGTTCACCCGGATTTTAGTTACAATTGGCAAAGTGCCCATGTTTTATTATATAATTCATATATACTTAATCCATACAATTGCCATTTTAACGGAACCATCCAATCCTCAATCGCCTTTTGGATTAAGCGGAGAATTTCATTTATGGACCGTTTACCTGATTTGGATAGGAGTAGTATTTGTACTCTATTTTCCCTGTAAATGGTATGGAAAATATAAATCGGCCCACCCGGAAAAGTGGTGGCTGAGTTACCTCTAACAGACTATGGGAAAAGAAAAAGGAGACAACTCAGTTGTCTCCTTTTTCTTAATGCATTTCAGCGGAGGCGCCTTCCCCTGAACGGCCACCCCCGCCTACGTGCATATAACTAATAATTAACCACATTAAACATTCTTACTTCAGCAGCATAATACCAATAAAGACTGCTGTTAATAGGTGTTTCGAATATTAGACGATACCTTTTCGGTTATCCTTCGCAAAGATAAATAAAAAATACCGGAAACTCTTTTTTTACGGGAAAACAAAAGAATAAAAGTATTTTAATTCAGCAGTGAAAACAGGGGAAATAAGTTAACAAACCCGTAAGATCAGGGAAACTGAATTATTGTATATTTGTCACGATACATAGTATAAACAAATTTTAAAAATCCTAAAAATGGACACAAACACAAACGCTCTCAACTGGTTCGAAATACCGGCTTCCGATATTTCAAGAGCACAAAAATTTTATGAAACAATTTTCGACATCAAAATGGCTCCAATGCCTGAAATGATGGGTATGAAGATGACAGGTTTTCCGATGGAAATGGGGAATGGGAAAGTATCAGGCGCACTTGCACAAAGCCCCAACCATAAACCGGGCATGGATGGCGCTGTTGTTTACCTGAATGCAAACCCTAATATTGATGCCGTTATTGGTAAAATTGAAACTGCCGGAGGCAAGATGATTATGCCGAAAATGCAAATCAGCCCTGAAATTG
>DATHOL010000150.1:0-4620 GCA_035484895.1 Bacteroidia bacterium
CCCTTGTGGAGGTACCACCCCGTGATCCTTCGCCACGTGCAATACGTTTGCGGTTTTTTGTTGATCCTTTTTTCGGTTTTAAATTATGCAGTTCCATTTCGTTTGTCTTATTCTGTTAATTATTTTACAATATCTACAAGGTGATGAACTTTACGAATCATCCCCATTACCTGTGGTGTTCCTTCTTTTTCCAATACTTGATTCATTTTGGTAAATCCAAGTGCACGGAGTGTTCTTTTTTGGTCGGCCGGATGGTCTATCCCGCTGCGAACCTGTTTTATTTTAACTTTTGCCATTTTTTATTTGCTTTATTAATTGCCGGTCCGGCTCGGACTAACCGTTAAATACTTTTTCCAATTCAATACCTCTTTGCATGGCTACAGTAGCAGGGTCACGCAATTGCACCAATGCAGCTATAGTTGCCTTTACAACGTTATGCGGGTTAGATGAACCCAATGATTTTGCCAATACGTCTTTAATTCCAACACTCTCCAATACGGCACGCATTGCACCACCTGCAATAACACCTGTACCGGGAGCAGCGGGCTTCAGAAATATCTGAGAACCGCTGTATTTTCCAGCTTGTTCGTGTGGAATAGTTCCTTTGTGAATATTTACCTTGATGAGGTTCTTCTTAGCATCTTCAACTCCTTTGGTAACGGCATCGGTAACCTCGCGGGCTTTACCAAGTCCAAAACCAACAATACCTTTTTCATTACCTACTACCACAATAGCGCCGAAACTGAAAGTTCTGCCACCTTTGGTAACTTTGGTAACCCGTTGAACAGCTACCAACCTGTCTTTTAATTCAACATCGGTTGAGCGAACCCTCTTTGCTGAAACACTTGCGTTATTTGCCATGTATGCTTTTTATTATCTATTTAAAATTTTAATCCTGCTTCACGTGCTCCTTCTGCTACCGCTTTCACACGGCCATGATAAAGGTATCCGCTCCTGTCAAACTTTACGGTTTCAATACCGCCTTTCAACGCTCTTTCTCCAACTGTTTTACCAACAATTTTAGCAAGGGTTGTTTTATTGGCTTTTTCTTTGCTGAAAGCTTTTTCGAGTGACGATGCTGCAAACAATGTTTTGCCGTTGATATCGTCTATTACCTGTGCATAAATTTCAGCATTGCTCCTGAATACCGAAAGCCTTGGAGCTGTTGCTGTGCCTTCAATTTTCTTGCGGATTTTATACCTTATTTTCTGCCTTCTTTCTGTTTTCATTTTAGTTCTTAACTTTTTTTGTTACCTTTATTTTATTGCCTGTCTGGCCCGACTTACTTAGCTGCGCCGGCTGCTGCTTTACCTGGCTTAATACGGAGTTGTTCGCCCTTGAATCTAACACCTTTTCCTTTATAAACATCAGGTTTACGCAGTGAACGGATTTTAGAGGAAACTAATCCTAATAATTCCTTATCTGCACACTCCAATGTTAATGAAGGAGCCTTTCCTTTTTCAGATGTTGCGGTTGCTTTAATTTCCTTTGGAAGTTCAAATATGATAGTATGAGAAAATCCCAATGTCATATCTACAACCTGTCCGGTAACCGCCACCCTGAAACCCACACCTACTACTTCCTGCTCGGTTTTGAAGCCGGTGTTTACCCCGGTAATCATGTTGGCAATAAGTGAACGGTATAAGCCGTGCATCGCTTTGTGTCTCTTCTGTTCGCTCGGGCGGGACAAAATAACTTCTCCATCCTTTACTGCAACAGTAATATCGGCATCAATGGTACGTGAAAGATTGCCTTTCGGGCCTTTTACGTTCACCACGTTTTTTGCTACAGCCACCTCTACTCCTTTGGGTATGCTTATTGGTAATTTTCCTATACGGGACATTTCTTCTTGTATTAAATTAAATTAGTATACGTAACAGATAACTTCTCCGCCAACACCTTGTGTGCGGGCTTCTTTGTCTGTCATAACGCCTTTAGAGGTCGATACGATAGCAATTCCAAGTCCGTTAAGAACGCGTGGAAGATTGTCAGCGCCAACATAGCGGCGAAGGCCCGGTGAACTCACACGGTCCAATTTCTTGATAACAGGCAAACGGCCATTTGCATTGTATTTCAAAGCAATTTTAATAACTCCTTGATGCCCGGGAACCTCTTCGGTTTTATAATTCAGGATATATCCCTTTTCATGGAGGATACGGGTAATTTCCTTCTTTAAATTAGAGGAAGGAATTTCTACCAGCCTGTGTTTTGCTTTGATTGCGTTGCGCAACCTTGTTAAATAATCTGCTATTGAGTCGGTCATGATATTTTGTTTCTTTTTTTAATTGTTCCCGGGTTCCCGGGATTAATTCTTAATTGAATGGGATATTACCAGCTTGATTTTGTTACTCCGGGTATTTTACCCATAAGCGCCATTTCCCTGAACACGTTTCTGCATACGCCAAACTGACGGATATAGCCACGTGGCCTGCCGGTCATTTTGCAACGGTTGCGAAGACGAACTGCTGAAGTGTTGCGGGGCATTTTGGATAATTCCACGTAGTTACCCGCTTTCTTCAATTCAGCACGCTTGTCAGCAAATTTTGCTACCAATTTTTCTCTTTTTACCTGACGTGCTTTAACACATTCTTTTGCCATTTTTTCTTTTTATTTTATTATTGCCAGTCGGGCTCCGACTTAGTTTTCGTTAGTATTTTCTTTCTTGAACGGCATACCGAAACATTCCAGCAATGCCATAGCTTCTTCGTTGGTAGGTGCGGATGTTACAAATGTAATATCCATACCCATAATTTTGGTTACCTTATCCATATTGATTTCCGGGAAGATAATCTGTTCGGTAATACCAAGGGTATAGTTTCCATGCCCGTCAAATCCTTTGCGGTCGATACCTTTAAAGTCACGGATACGTGGCAATGCCGCAGAAATAAGCCTGTCGAGGAATTCATACATTTGGTTTCCGCGAAGGGTTACCCTTACGCCCACAGCTACTCCTTTTCTAAGCTTAAAGTTCGCGATATCCTTGCGGGATTTAGCCGATACAGCTTTTTGTCCGGCAATAGCAGTCATTTCAACTACTGCGCCTTCGCCTAATTTCTTGTCTGATACAGCAATGCCGATACCTTGGTTCAGGCAAATCTTTTTAAGCTTAGGAACTTCCATAATGCTTCTGTAGTTAAACTGCTTTTGCATAGCAGGAACTACTTGCTTTAAATACTGATCTTTTAACCTTGCGTTGTATGTTTTAGTACTCATTTCTTATTTAATTATTTAATGGCTTCGCCTGATTTTTTGGAAATTCTAACCAGCCTGCCAGTCTTTTCATCAATTGCTCTGCCAATTCGGGTTGCAGCGCCTCCGTTAGGGTCTAATAACATGAGATTGGAAAGATGTACGGATGCTTCCTTCTTCACAATTCCGCCTTTCGGGGTCTTTTGGTTAGGCTTGGTATGCTTGTGAACAATGTTCACACCTTCTACAAATGCCCTGTACTTATCGGTGTCAATATCAAGGATTTTGCCTTCTCTCCCACGGGAGTTTCCGGCTACTACCTTTACTAAATCACCTTTTTTTAACTTTATTTTTGTCATAATGCCCTTCAAAAATGGGTTGCGAATTTAATCTTTTTTTGCTTTGGTCTCTTGGTTTTTCTTTAAAGTACTTCCGGTGCTAAGGAAATGATTTTCATAAATTGCTTTTCACGCAACTCCCTGGCTACAGGTCCGAAAATACGGGTTCCTCTTAATTCATCGGCATCGTTCAACAATACTACCGCATTGTCATCAAAACGGATAAATGAACCGTCGGCACGTTTAATAGCCCTGCGGGTTCTTACCACAACAGCCTTTGATACGGTTCCTTTTTTAATGCCTCCGGTGGGAATTGCATCCTTCACCGAAATTACTATCTTATCGCCTATGCGGGCATATCTCATGTTGCTGTTACCCAACACGCGGATACACAGGGCTTCTTTGGCTCCGCTGTTATCGGCTACTACTAATCTGGACTCTTGTGTTATCATTTTCTCTTTATATTAAAATCAAAAATTCCTATTACTTAGCTTTTTCTACCACTTTTATCAATCTCCAGCACTTGTCTTTGCTGAGCGGGCGGGTTTCTCCTATCATAACCAGGTCGCCTGTGTGGGCTTCATTCTTTTCATCATGCGCAAAGAATTTGGAAGTTCTTTTAATAAACTTGCCATACTTAGCGTGTTTAATTCTTCTTTCAACGCTCACAACAATGGTTTTTTCCATTTTGTCGCTGGTTACTAACCCTGTCTTTTCCTTACGGAGTTTGCGGGTTTCGGTGGTGGTTGCTGTTTCTGTTTGTGTCATTGTATTTTTTATTGCCTGTCGAGCCCCGATTATTTTGCGGATGCTGCTTTAATACTTCTTGCTTTGGTTTCGGTCAGAATTTGCGCAATCAGTTTCCTTTGTGCGGTAATTCTTGCCGGGTTTTCAATAGTGGAAACGGCGTGCTGAATTTTCAACTTGGTGTAAAGCGCCCTTTCATCTTTTAAACGTTCTGCCAACTCCTTATCGTTAAGTGGCTTTATTCCTGAATCTTTATCTTTTGCCATGATTTTGCTTTTTTATAAATTCTTTTCTACTCCTGCTTCAACGTATTCGCGCCTTACTACAAACTTGGTAGTAATTGGAA
>DATHOL010000151.1:0-5800 GCA_035484895.1 Bacteroidia bacterium
AATCTTCCTGTCCCGTAGCTTTAAGAATTTGATAAAATATAACAAGGATTATACCTGTTATTGCACCCCACATTAGTATAGCTTTTGATTTTGTCATGGCGAATGAAATTAGATTTATATTTACAAAAGTATTTTTTTTCGGAACATCAACAAATAGTTATGGATAAACAACTAGTAACCACAGGATTTGACTTTCAGGGATACCGCATAACAAAGTACCTTGGTGTAACCCGGGGGTTAATTGTACGTTCCCGCAGCGTTGTAGGCAATATTGGCGCAGGTTTCCAAGCCCTTGTGGGCGGAAACATTACCATTTACACCACCATGTGCGAAAAAGCACGGAGCGATGCCTTTGACCTGATGATGGAACATGCGGCCCAAATGGGCGCTAATGCGGTTATTGGAATGCGCTATGACACAAACGAAGTAGCAGGAGCCATTAATGAGGTGCTGGCCTATGGAACAGCGGTGGTGGTGGAGAAGATATGAGAGATAAGCGATGAGTGATAAGCGAAATACAATTTGTTGCTTCAGGCTTATTACTTATCTCTTATAACTTATCACTAATTTCAGCTCTCCACAAAGTACATATCTATCTCCCCTTTATTTTTAGCTAAAATTTTGCCACGGTAAGTGCAGGTAAACTTATCTTTCACCAACTCATACGTGGAACCGGAAATATTGACTTTCCCCGTTTCCCCGCTGCTTTCCATACGGGATGCAGTATTAACGGTATCGCCCCAAATATCGTAGGCGAATTTTTTAATGCCTACTATTCCCGCTACCACAGGCCCGGAATGCAACCCGATCCGGATTTCAAAATAAGTTTTCCCTTCTTTTATTCTCCGTTCTTTTTCCAATTCCATAAAATTGCGGATATCTATTGCTGCATTCACAGCATCTGCAGGATTGGTATCATTTTTAACAGGCAACCCTCCGGCAGCCATATATCCGTCGCCAATGGTTTTTATTTTTTCTACGCCATATTTGGCAAGTATCCTGTCGAATGCACTGTAGCAATAATTAATTTCATTTACCATTTCCTGCGCGGTCATCATTTCGCTTGCCTTGGTAAAGTTTTTAAAATCGGTAAATAATACGGTTACCAAATCATATTCTCTTGCATCAGCCCTTCCTTTGGTTTTCAATTCTTCGGCGGTTTCTGCCGGTAAAATATTTAATAGCAAGTCCTCTGAACGCTGCTTTTCTTCTCCGAGCTTTTCATTACGTTCTTCCAAAAGCGTTTCCTGTTTAAAATTTTCAGACCTGAAATGAAGCAGAATAGAGAAAAGAATAACAAACAATAAAATATAATTTGAAATAAACAGGTTATGCTGTTCCGGAAAAACATTTAATGGCTGAAGAACAGTGTGGCAATATTTAACAATTCCGAAAAAAATAAGATTTAAGAGGAAATAAATTAAAATCGTGCTGGTTTTCCTGAAAAACATCATAGCCAAAAGGCTGGACGGGATCAGGTATAACTCTGTAGCATCGTTAGCACCCTGCACAATGCCCATAAAACTATAGAATAACAGGTTAAATACATTGTAAACATGGCATGCCAAATTATAACGCTTCAGGCTATTCAGATAAATGGTAAAAAGTATAAATCCAATGGCAACAAAACATTCTATTAAAGAAAACTCATGTTTAAGCAGGCTGGCTGTATTGCCTAAATACGCCATCAGTGCAATAAAGCTAATACCATTTAGCAGCCTTGCCCTTTTCCTGTCAGGCACTGATGTATTTTCATCAACACCAATATTTATTACCCTTAACCAATTACGGACAACAAAACCTTTCTGCTTTAATTTTTCAGAATATGTTGTTGCCCGTTCGGTTGATTCCATTGAACTAATTTAAGTAGAAATCCGTTTCAATTACCTGTTAAATTCCCAATTGTTGCGCCCAATAATCATTTACAAAAACATTATTAGGGTCGTTGGCAGTTCTCAAGGTAAGGAAGTCATTTAGTTTAGGATATACTGATTGCAGGTACCCACTCCATTCAGTACTTGAATAATCAGGGTTATATTTTGCCCAATGCGCACGGAAATCATATTGTTTCAATTGATCCCAGAACATTTCATAATAGATAGACGGGTTGCTGCTATTATTGGCGATCCACATAACATCTATCCTTACAACATTTTTTCCATACGCCGGCGAGAGCCAGAAATCACTGCTTTTTGCGGCATATATTTCTACAGAAAACGCCCCATTGGGAATAGGAGGATTCATATTGTTTTCATTGTATTTACCATTGTTATAATAGTCATTGTAAATTTGGGCAAGCGTTGCCATAACAGCATCCGTTTGATTGATATCAATCCACAACTCAGTAAACCAAACAGGGAAAAGTTTATCATTCATTTGGTTGTCCATTGGTAATCCGTGCCACCAATAATCCTGGAAATTTTGGGGATTATAATTTGAGTTTCCGGGAATTTGCCCTAACACAACAAATTGATTTAATACAACAGGAAATATGGTCTTGTAAAAGAAATCAGGCGTAACTAATTTGGTCATACCGTCGGCAATAGCCGTGAATACAGGATTACCAATAATCCCTGCAAGTTCCTGCAACCAGGAAGGCCATTTGCCTATTAATGAATAAATGCCACCTGCCAGCACTTCCGGAATAAATTCCCCTCCAAGCATTGGCTGTACTTCCACATAAGGAACAGGTTTAAACCCGGGAGCAGGGGCTACCCTGCTTGCCTGCCAAACAACCGAACGGGTATTATTTAATTGGGTATTGAATGTTTCTGCAGTTGCACCGTATAAAGGTTGAGGCCACCAGATAATACGGGTGTACTCCTGGGTTTGCAACCAGTTTTGAAGGCTTGGCGGGGCTGATGGGCCTGTAATACTATTAAACAAATTAACTTGCGTTGAAGCCCCCACAGTATTAATCATTTCCGAGCCCTGAATGTTAAAGGCAGGTAAACCCAGTACTTGAACCTGGACAATAATACCTAACAAACCCATGGAAACGGCTACAGCATTAAAATTGTCGGTACCCATATAATAGGTTACCGGTTGCGGATTATCCACATTGGCAGGTATAACAGTAATGGAATAAAGGCATTCGTCGAAAGAATACGTTGTGCTGCCACCGGAGCATCCCATAGAAATAAATCCGGCTATGGTTTGATGTGTTATTCCCCCCATGTCGGGAACCGAAAGTCCGTTTTCTGACATTTGATAAAACAAACTGTTAGCAAGCGTAGATTTTTCAGTAATGTCAAAAGGGTCAATACCCAGGTTACAACCACCCTGAACAGTAATTAACGCAGCGCCTGTTGGTATAGGGGGTGCAGGCGAAGGAGGTTGTGGCACATTGAAAGTCACGTCCCTCATGTTTGATAATAATACATTAATCGGCTGAGGGCCCGAGTTAGGGTTTGGAGAAGGTTCCAGTATCATTTGAGGTGGGAATGAGTGCCCGGAGCCACGAACACGGATTTTTACACCTTGTTGCCTTGCCTGGGTAATAAGGGTTGTAACATCTGCATTATTTTCCGGCAGATAATAAAGGGTTCCATTGTACGCTAATGTGTCCATGAATAAAAGGGTTTTAAGATTAATATTATTTTACTTCCTATAAATTTAATACAGATACAGGTCTATATTATCCTCAAATGTAATAATTTAATTAGAATACACTTTAGAATTAATAAACAAATAATAAAGCCTTATTAATCAACCTTCTACAAAATACATATCTATTTCGCCTTTGTTTTTGGCCAGTATTTTACCACGATAAGTGCAGGTAAACTTCTCTTTTACTAATTCATAGGTAGAACCCGAAATATTTACTTTCCCGGCTTCTCCGCTCGATTCTATACGCGATGCTATGTTTACCGTATCGCCCCAAATATCATAGGCAAACTTTTTTATTCCCACAATTCCGGCTACTACCGGGCCTGTATGTATTCCAATTCGCAATTCAAAAACCTCTTTACCTTCTTCTTGTCTTTTCTTTTTGTCTTTTTCCATGAAGGCTTTTATTTCAAGCGCTGCCCTCACGGCATCTACCGGATTGGTTTTATTCGGCACAGGCAACCCTCCCGCAGCCATATAACCATCACCAATGGTTTTAATTTTTTCTATGGAGTGGTTAGCTATTATGCGGTCAAATTCACTGTAGTAATAATGTATATGGTTTACCAATTCCTGGGCTTTCAGGTTTTCACTGGCACGGGTAAAGTTAATAAAGTCGGTAAACAATACCGTCACCATTTCATAATCCTTAGCAGGAGTACTGCCGTTTAATTTCAGCTCCAAAGCTGTTTCCATGGGCAGAATATTCAATAATAATTCCTCGCTTCTCTTTTTCTCCTCAGAAATTTTTACCCGCTGCATAAAAAATACCAGTGCAAATGCCAGGCATAAAAGCAAGCCTCCTATTAATATATCCCGAATTATTTTTGCTTTCTGTTCTTTCCTGTGTTGTTCCTCTTTTTGCCTTGCTTCACGCTGTTCCTGCTGCATCTGGAAATACTGAATATCCCGGTGGGCTTTTAATATTTCCATTTCCGTAAGTGTGCGTATTAATCCGTCGGTCGATTTCTTTTGTTCATTATTTAAGGAGTCATTAATATGCGTAATGATATTTTTTTGATTTAAGGCAGCTTTCAAATCCCCCGAAGCGGAGTCATAATATTCCTTTACTTCAAAAAGCATCATATTTATAGTCTTATTCCTTTTCTCATATTCTTTCGCTGTTCCCGCTTCTGCCAGCTTAATATTCTTTAATGCTTCACTGTAATTATGTGTTGCAATAAGGCATTTGGCAATACCTATTTCAGACACAATAATGCCTCCATTGCTGTGAATAAGTTTTGACCATTCTATTTTATCCTTGTATGCGCTTATTGATTTTCCATATTCTTTACTCGAAAAATAGTTATCCGCAATATTGTCGAGAATTGCGCCGCGGAAAGCGGAATCGCCTTTTTTGTTTAAAGGATGTAAAATAGATAATGCCCGCTCAAAATTATTATAAGCCGAGTCCGGCCGTCCTTCTTTCATATAAAGCAAACCGATATTATTTTGTGCTGCAGATTTATAAGCCAGCTCACCACTGGAATTGGCTGCTTCAACAGACAATTTATAATAGTACATGGCACTGTCATATTGGCGCGCACGGACATAAAAACCCGCTATCCTTCCTATCAGGTTGTACCCGAAAGAAGTTTGCTTCGGATCCCTGATAAGGCAATACTCCAATGCTTTTTTAGCGTATTGAATCGCCATTTCACGAGCACCTGCATTATCCAGCATGCCTGAAAACTGGGCATAAAGGGGTGTTAAAATAAACGCGGAATCCCGCACATACGGAACAAGGGAAAATGCCACTTCATACTCCTCTAAAGCTAACCTTCTATCATTACCCTTATTTTGATTTTGAATTAAACTTAATAGCTCCTTTATTTTGGCCGGGGCATGGAGGGTATCACTTAAATATTTGGCAAATAATTCATCTTTTGTTTCAGACTGATTGGCTTTGCCATCTTGCCCGAACGATAAGTGGCAATGAAAAACAAAAAATATAATAACGGATATAAATACTTTACTGAACCCTGAATTCATAAATCAAATATAGAAATAAATTTTCACCCAAAAATCCTGTTGCTATTACCCTTCTACAAAATACATGTCGATTTCACCTTTGTTCTTTGCTTCAATCTTTCCCCGGTAAATACATTTAAATTTATTTTTTACCTGTTCATGTGTTGAGCCTGAAATATTTATTTTCCCGGCCTCGCCGCCCGACTCCAAACGCGATGCA
>DATHOL010000152.1:0-4642 GCA_035484895.1 Bacteroidia bacterium
TCATCCAACACAGAAAGCAGAACGGTTTTCTCCATTTCAGTGAGTACTGCTTTGCCGTTGGTTTTATAAGCATCTTCCAGGTTTGCAACTACACGCAAAGCATGTATTCCGTCGGATACAGGGATTTGGATATTTTCAAAATTCCGCTGGTTGTTTTCAAAAACATTTTTCAAAAACGGGTACATATCTTTTGAAAGCTGTTCGCCCTTTTTCTGGTAATGAGCCAACACCTTTTCGAAAATCAGTTGCGAAATTTCGGCAGCCTGCATACTCTGGAATTCCAGGGCAGTTATAGGCGGTTCAGTCGCAAGCACACGGAACAGTTCCAGTTTAAAAGATTCATAATCTCCTTCAGGCCCGTGATATTCACCAACAATGGTTTCAGCTACGTCCATAAACATATTGGAGATGTCAACCGACAATCTTTCACCGTATAATGCATGGCGGCGGCGGGTATAAATAACCTCGCGCTGCTGGTTCATTACGTCATCGTATTCTATCAACTGCTTACGTACGCCGAAGTTATTTTCTTCTACTTTCTTTTGAGCTCTTTCGATAGATTTTGTTATCAGAGAATGCTGAATTACTTCACCCTCTTCAATACCCATTCTATCCATCATTTTGGCAATACGCTCCGAGCCGAACAAGCGCATCAAATCATCTTCCAGCGATACGAAGAACTGCGATGTACCCGGATCGCCCTGGCGACCCGCACGGCCTCGCAACTGCCTGTCCACACGCCTCGATTCATGCCTTTCGGTACCTATAATTGCTAATCCACCTGCTTCTGAAACACCCGGGCCCAGCTTGATATCTGTACCCCGGCCTGCCATGTTGGTAGCAATGGTAACGGTACCGGGCTTGCCGGCTTCGGCAACAATTTCTGCTTCACGCTGGTGCATTTTTGCATTCAACACATTGTGCTTTATACCGCGTAATTTAAGTGTGCGCCCTATTAATTCTGATATTTCCACAGAAGTTGTACCAACAAGTACAGGCCTTCCGTCTTTTACGCATTTCTGAATTTCTTCAATAACGGCATTGTATTTTTCGCGCTTGGTTTTGTAAACTAAATCCTGGCGGTCATCGCGCACCATGTCCTTGTTGGTGGGAATGTTCACAACCTCCAATTTATAGATACTCCAGAACTCGCCGGCTTCCGTTTCCGCAGTACCCGTCATACCTGCCAGTTTGCTATACATCCTGAAATAATTTTGCAGGGTGATAGTAGCATAAGTCTGGGTTTCCGCTTCAATTTTTACGTTTTCTTTTGCTTCAATAGCCTGGTGCAAACCGTCGGAATAGCGCCTGCCTTCCATGATACGGCCGGTCTGTTCATCCACAATTTTCACTTCACCTTCCATCACCACATATTCATCATCTTTTTCAAATAATGTGTAGGCTTTCACCAATTGGTTAATGGTGTGTACCCGTTCCGATTTAATGGAATAATCGCGCAGCATTTCATCTTTGCGCTTCGCTTTCTCTTCATCGGAAATTTCCAGTTTGCTTATCTCCGCAATTTCACCACCCACATCAGGAAGAATGAAAAACTTTGGGTCTTCGCCCTGTGCGGTAATTAAATCATATCCTTTGTCGCTAAGTTCAACGGTATTGTTTTTTTCATCGATTACAAAATACAATTCAGCATCCACCTTTTGCATTTCCCTTCCTTGGTCAGCAAGATAAGTAGCTTCTGTTTTTTGCAAAAGCGCTCTGTTTCCTTCTTCACTCAGGAATTTGATAATGGCTTTATTTTTTGGCAATGCCCTGTTGGCACGCAATAAGGCAAGGCCGCCTTCTTTGGTGTTTCCGGCTTCTATTAAGGTTTTCGCTTCATTCAGAAACTTATTGGCAACTGTTCTTTGTGCATTCAATAGTTTTTCCACACGTGGTTTCATCTGGAAAAACTCATGCCTGTCGCCGCGGGGGGTAGGGCCTGAAATGATAAGCGGAGTACGTGCATCGTCAATCAACACAGAATCGACCTCATCCACAATGGCAAAATAATGTCCGCGCTGAACCAAGTCTTCCGGTGAGCGCGCCATATTGTCACGCAAATAGTCAAAGCCAAACTCGTTGTTGGTTCCGTAGGTAATATCGGCTAAATACGCCTTTTTACGTTCCGGTGAATTTGGTTCATGCTTGTCAATGGTATCAATTCTCAATCCATGGAATTGAAACACAGGCCCCATCCATTCCGAGTCACGTTTGGCGAGGTAGTCGTTCACCGTAACAAGGTGTACGCCTCTTCCCGACAGCGCATTAAGATATATCGGCAAAATAGCGACAAGGGTTTTACCCTCACCGGTAGCCATTTCCGAAATTTTACCGGAGTGGAGAACGGCACCGCCAATAAGCTGCACAGGGTAGGGAACCATGTCCCATTTCACTTTATGCCCCCTAACCAGCCAAGAACTATGCCATGTGGCTTTATCGCCACTTATAACGATGTGGCCGTATTCCCTGGCTAATTCTTTATCTATATCGGTAGCAGTAACTTCCAGCGTATCAAATTCCTTTAAACGGCGAGTGGTTTCGCGCATCACGGCAAAAGCTTCGGGAAGGATATTATTCAGTTCATCCTTTATATCAGCAACAATTTCTTTCTCAACGGTATCAATTTCGGTATAAAGCGCCTCCTTGTCTTTGGTAGGCATATCTACCTCTTGTTCAGCCTGTTCTTTCAGCGCTTTCTTTTGCTCTTCTTTTTCGGCAATGCGATCTTGAATACGCCTTTTAAACTCATCGGTTTTAGACCTCAGTTCATCGTGGCTGACGGACAAAAGTTCCTTTTCAATTTCAAGAATATTATCTATAACAGGTTGAAGTTCTTTTACATCGCGTTCATGCTTACTGCCAAACACTTTGGAAAGAACCTCTATAAAGCCTTCTAACATGGTACTTGTTTATTTAAGATTTAAGATATCTGATTTTAATATATAAGGTAACAAAAATACACAATTACCCTGATTAGGGCTTAATAACCCTAGAGTACCTTAAAATCTCAGGGAAAATTAACAGACCAAAATCAAAATAATAAGACGGAGTGGTTGATGATTTATTTGATGATTGCTTTTGGTTTTAACTTACTTTTGGCACTTAAAATAAATACCAGCATGAAAATCAAAGTAACTTTTTTGCTCCTCTTCTTTTTTGGAATTGCTTATGGACAGGATTATAACTCAAAACAACTACTAGGCATGATGCAAAGTTTTGTTTATGTTGTACAAACAGGAGACAAGCCTTTTGATGACAGCCTGGTAGCGGCCGTCAAAAAGTATTGGAAAATATGTCCTATTAAAGTTTTGCCTGCCGGTGATGAGATGGCTGCTATGAAAGTTAAAGGCAATTATTTTATTGCCTCTTCATACTCAGACGCTACAACTATTGGGTTTGGTTCTCCGATGCAGTCCAGCAAGCCAAAAATGGGTATAGATGTTTTTTGCGGTGACCCTCATTTACAAGGACGCGAAAATTATTATGATTACAGGATAGAAGCGTGTAAGTATCCTTTCGCCAACAACTATTGGTTCTTTAATTTACCATATGTAATTAAAACCTTGAATGAGCAGATAAATATTATTGTAAAAAACCAACTTAGAGTTATGAGCAGGGATCATACAGGTAAATTATATCAATTATTCTGCACCAATCCACCTGCCATCAAAGATAAAATCTTACTCATTCCGGATAGATTTTCAAAAACTGCTTATTCGGAAAAAAATTTGAAAAACTATCCATATAAATATCAATATGCGTCAGAAAAGGAGATTATAGATATGGTAAATGCCAATCCTGAAAAATATTGCTTTGTATCGGATGAGGATGACATTGAAATTGTTATATATGATCCTGCAACAAAATTTTTCCTTTATCATAGTTACACTACAGACCCGGATCATGTTATTAAGGCCAAGGATTTCGATGTTTTGATGAATGCCATTAATGGGAAACAATAACTTTCTGATCTTCTCTGCATAAAAAAAGGGGCAAGTCAGGGTAGTTTTAAAAAGCATCATAATTATAACACGCCATAGTCATCCGTTTTTACTATTTTTGGCGTGAATACCAACTAGTATTATAGTGAACCTAAGGAAATTATTTTTAATATTTTCATTTTTTATTTTCAGCTTTTCACTTTGTAAAGCGCAAGATTCCATTGTTTTCAGGAATGGCAAAACAGTTATAGGGAAGGTAGTATCTATCGGAAAAGAGAAAGTAATTTACATGGTTCCGCCGGATTCCCTTAAAAAAGTAGCTTCTAACTGGAGGCTGCAGTATATCAGGTATGCAGGTGGTACGGAGTATAACTTTGCCAGCTATAAAAAGCCGGAAGTAAAGACTTCTCCCGCTTCGCTATATTTTTCTTTTGCGGCCGGTTTCGGTGTTCCATCCATCAGCTATAAAGATGCCATAGTAGGTGAGCACTTTGCACTTCAGGGAACCTATTATTTTAACAGCCATGTGGGCATAGCCCTGCGGGTGGCGCAAGATTATAATGGCACGGGCTTGAATTATATTTCCAACAATTATTTAGGTGGTTTTTATATCTTTAATCAGTATCTGGCCGGGCTTAGCTACCGCACGGGCGGAAAACCGGGCTACCCCTGGCTCGATTTTGTGGGCCTTTTAGGAATTT
>DATHOL010000153.1:0-3024 GCA_035484895.1 Bacteroidia bacterium
CCGTATTTTTGAAAAGTGTTTTGTAATCATGATGATAGAGTTTTGATTCTGCTAAAGTACAAAATCTATTTAATCCGTTTATTACTTGGTTAGAATGTTAATAAAATCTAACAACTTGAAAGGATGAATTTCGGGGTAAAATTTATAAATTTGCGGGGATTTTCAGATGTTCACTAATTAGCCATCTATTCATTGCAGATTCCTACTTCCTAATTTTAATTCTTAATTAAATAACCAATGAGCTCAATCCGTTTTAAAGCCTTACAGGAAGCCATTTCCAGGCAACCTGTTGATGTGGAACTTCCATCTAACAAGGTATCCGAATTTTTCGGAATTAATGTGTTCAGTTATGAAGTGATGCAGAAATACCTTTCTGATGGTGTTTTAAAAACGTTAAAAGCAGCTATCGAAAGCAATACACCTATAGACAGGCCGACAGCCGATGAAGTGGCTATTGCCATGAAAACCTGGGCATTGGAAAAGGGTGTTACGCACTATACGCACTGGTTTCAACCATTAACAGGCGCAACAGCCGAAAAGCATGATGTGTTTCTGGATGTTTCACCGGATGGGAAAGCGATGGAGAAATTCGGAGGCGGACAATTGGTTCAACAGGAACCTGATGCTTCCAGTTTTCCGAGCGGTGGAATACGCAGCACTTTTGAAGCCAGAGGATATACCGGATGGGATCCCTCCTCGCCTGCTTTTATCTTTGGAAAGACCCTTTGCATCCCTACCATTTATATTTCATATACAGGTGAAGCTCTCGATTATAAGACCCCATTACTTAAAGCTTTACATGCACTTAATAATGCGGCTGTTCCGGTATGCAATTACTTCGATAAGAACGTTAAAAAGGCAGTAGCTACGTTGGGCTGGGAACAGGAGTACTTTTTGGTAGATGAAGCTATGTTTAATGTACGCCCCGATTTAGTTCATGCCGGAAGGGCTTTATTCGGAGCAAACCCTGCCAAAGGCCAGCAATTGGAAGACCATTATTTTGGTTCTATCCCGGAAAGGGTAAATGAATATATGCGTGATTTTGAAACAGAATCCTACAAGCTGGGCATTCCGTTAAAAACCAGGCATAATGAAGTAGCCCCTAACCAATATGAGGTGGCTCCTATTTTTGAAGAAGTAAATATTGCGGTTGACCATAACCAACTCCTTATGGATTTGATGGATAAGGTAGCACGCCGCCACCATTTAAGGGTGTTGTTTTATGAAAAGCCTTTTGCCGGAGTAAATGGTTCAGGAAAGCATAATAACTGGAGCATGGCTACGGATACCGGTGTAAACCTGCTTAGTCCCGGTAAAACCCCTGATTCCAACCTTCAGTTCCTTACATTCTTTGTTAACACTATTAAAGCGGTTCACGATTATTCCGATATATTAAGGGCTAGCATAGCATCCGCAGGAAATGAACACCGTTTGGGAGCCAATGAAGCTCCGCCTGCTATTATATCTGTTTTTATCGGGCAGCAGTTAACTAAGGTGCTTGATAATTTTGAAAAAAAGGTAAAGGTTGAAAAATCATCCGGAAAGAAATCACTAAAACTGGATATCGGACATATCCCTGAATTGATGCTAGATAATACAGACAGGAACCGCACCTCCCCTTTTGCATTCACCGGCAATAAGTTTGAGTTCCGCGCCGTTGGTTCATCGGCAAACTGTGCACAATCTATGCTAGTGCTTAATACTATAGTATCCGAACAACTTACCCAATTTAAAAAGGAAGTAGATGCATTGGTAAGTAAGTCAACTACAACCGAGGAGGCCATTATTCAAACCTTGCGTTCCTATATAACAGCATCTGCTAATATTCGTTTCGAAGGAAACAACTACAGTAACGAATGGGTGAAAGAAGCTGCTCGCCGCGGGTTGCCTAATGTTCAAACCACTCCGGAGGCGCTGGAGGCCCTTTTGACAGATAAAGCCATTAGTCTTTTTGAAAAGCAATCTATCTTCACAAAGCGTGAGCAACATGCCCGCCATGAGATACAAGCGGAAATGTACACCAAGAAAATACAGATAGAATCGCGCATAATGGCAGATATGGCGCTTACACAAATTATTCCTACTGCCTTAAAATATCAGAATATGATTATTGATAATGTACGGGGAATAAAGGAAATCTTTACGCCAAGCCGTGCATTTGTCCAAATGGATTCCTTTGGAACAGGTGTTGAAGTGAAGGACAAAGCCCTTGCCGAAAGTATGAATGAAGGAGGCCGGTATGAAGATATTGCCGATTCACAAATATCCATGATTAAAGAAATCAGCGAAAGAGTATCTATAATCCGGAACCGCACCGAGCAAATGATTGAAGAGCGCAAGAAAGCCAATAAAATTGAGGATACTACCGCTAAAGCTTATGCCTATTGCGACAAGGTAAAGCTCTGTTTTGATGAAATACGCTACCATGCCGACAAACTTGAACTTCTTATTGACGACTCCATTTGGCCTTTTCCAAAGTACAGGGAGTTATTGTTTATTAAATAAAAATAATTTCTAAATCAGGCTTGTTTCGTAATTTCTTTATATATTAGCAGCCGAAAAAAACAAAACGCATATCACATATGAGAAGAATAAAATCTACTTTCAGTTTAATTCTATTAGTATCCTGTATCGCCCTGACTGCTTCGGCTCAAAAGGCCTTTATCAAGGCAGGCGATAATGCCTTTAAAAGCAAAGAATACTACAACGCTATCGACATTTATAAGAAGGCTTTGTCGCAGAATCCCAAAAAGGAAGACAAGGCACGTCTTATTTTTCAAATTGCTGAATGCTACCGCATGACCGGCGATGTTAAACATGAAGAAGAGGAATATGCAAAGGCTATTAAAGCCAATTATGACGATGCAACTGCTATCCTGCATTTAGCTGATGCACAAATGATGCAGGCAAAATATGACGATGCGCTGGCGTCTTATCAGTCGTATGCACAAAAAGTTCCATCTGACCCCAGGGGTGCGAATGGAGTTAAATCTGCCCAATTGGCACAACAGTTGAAAAACTCTC
>DATHOL010000154.1:0-3009 GCA_035484895.1 Bacteroidia bacterium
CGTTTTATTCTTTTCAGGAGAATAATAGCAGCGACAGCTTAAAAAAATAATTAACAAAAATAATGGCTAAAACAGAATATGAACTTATCTTAATAAAGGTTGGCTTTATGGCCTTTTTATTAATAACGTATGCCAATACAATTGCTAGAAACAGAAGACATGGTATGAGCGGGGGATACACTTTAAAGCTATCGGTAAACTTACCCTGTAGCAATAGGAGAAATGCCCTCTGGAAGCCACAAATAGGGCAATCTATACCAAATAAAGTTTTAAATGCACAGGGTAGAAGATGGTGGTTCAGCCATGTAATCATGAAACCTCAGTAGCCTGGATAAACAGGTCAGGTATTTGTTATTGATTTGCGAAGTGGCTGAGAGAAAATGCAGTACCACCTAAAATGGCAACAATAATAATATAATAAATAGCATATATTCCACCCAGGCAAGTACCAATTATGGATGTAATAAAACCACCATTCAGGGAGCCATACCCATCATAAAGCGAAGGGTTGTCGCGATACATTTTACGGCCTTTGGAGGATAAAACCAACCCTATGATTCCAAGTACAAGGCCAATTCCAAAGCAAGAAAATACTATTGAGCATATTCCTAATACAAGCACTGCGGTAGCATTAGGTAATTGTTGTTTTTGTTCCATGGTAAATTGTTATAATATGCTGCAAATGTAATATTATTTATTAGCTGATAGCCGATAGCTAATAGCTATTTTACGGGTAATTTAATTGTTTTAAATCGGTAAAGGATTTAACCGTGAAAAAGCGCTGTTTCTTTTTGTAACGATACGAAATGAGCGCTGCGCCTTCAAAAGCCCTTAAATGCAATGGTTTTGCAGTAATAGTATCTTTCTTTTGATTGGGATACCTTTTGTTGGCATATTGATCATGTGCTTCGCTTACTAAAATGGAATAATGGATTTCATGGGTAACCGAATCGGTTTTTTTACTGTACTGTCCATTTGAACTGAATGATGATATAGGGTAAACATATCCATTTATCCATACAGTATCGGGTATAGATGTATGCGAACTGGTAGCAAGTTCAATAAAATAATTTATTCCAAACCGCCCCACAACACCTCCGGCCCAATGCTGGCGGGTTGCTTTTATTGTTTTGAAACTTTGAGCTGTAACACTACTTATGCCAGCGAGAAGTATGTTTACTACAAGCAGCCCGGTTTTAATATATTTCATGTTTCAAGTTTGTTAAATAGATTTAATACTTAGACGAATTTAAACCCGATAGTTTATACTTTCCTCCTTCAAATACATAATAAAGGTTAATAACAAAAGTTTTCCCGGGCAAGAGACATTTGGAACTTATAAGGAGCAACCCTTTGCCTTTAATTACCGAAAAATTCTGAAAGAAGACTTTATAGTTATCAAAATGACCGCTTGAATCAATCGACTGAAAGGTTTTTTTTGCTTCCGGAAACGATAAGTCGCTTTTAAGCAGGGTAGAGGAGGAGTCGTAGAGGGTGTGATATTTTTTATTTTTTAAATAGCTGATGAAAGTATGGAATAAGTTATTTGTAAATGGAAGATTGCCAGCACTATCAACAGAAACGCTTACAGAAAGCAAAGGAGTTCTTTTTTCACCGGGTGCGGTAGATATGCAAATACTTGCTCCGTCAGGCAGTTTTTCAAATTCCGCCTTCATTATAATAGCGTGGGAATAATATCGCTTGTTAATTTTGTATCCCCTGCGTATGCCGGTAGCAGTATATGATTTTAATTTCCCCAAAAGATAAGTGAGGTAGGTATTATAATCATCTAATAAGCTTGGTGGGGAATGGGCCTTTAAATTAGGAGCTGCAAAACTAAATGCAGGTTTTAAATCACCGGTTTTTAAAAGGTATGCCACATAATTGGACATATATGTATCCGAGGAATCCATTTCAATGTTTATGAAAGAAGGAGTATTGTAATAGTACTTCTGGAGCGGCATGCCGTATAATTGTTTTATTTCTGTCGTATCAAAATATAAGTTTGAATCAGCAGATACTAAATATTCCCAAGCCAGCGAATCGGAAAATGGGCGAAGTTTTTGGTAGTAGAAGTGAAATTGATTTTTTTCGGAGCCAACCCGGTACGTAATTTCATTTGAATCATACGATTCAGCATTATAAAATAGGGTATCATTCAAATAACTTAGCAAGTTATTATGCGTATTCTCGTCTATTCTGTTACTGAAAACCAAAATAAAGTTACAGGCATCTTTCCAACGAATTTTATAAACCCGGCATTCATGGGCTTTCAAGTCAGCTTCTATCCAATATTCAATTCCCCTGAAAACAACAATACTATCGCTATAATTACCTTTGATAAAAGTTCCTCCTGTAAAACGGCCGCAATCAGGCGCTGCTACCTGGCCATTTGTAACGCTGAATGTTAAAAAGAATAAGATACTTAATACTAAACCTCTGTGCATTCTACAATTAATATTGCTGCTAAATTAAACGATTTAAGGTTTGTTAACAGCGTCAAGTTATAATCACTATTAAATTTGCAGCCATTCATAAGTATTTTGAACAAGAGTTTAGTTGCTATATTTTTGGGCTTTATTGCTTTAACAGGCAGGGTAAATGCCCAGTCTGACAATATTACCGTGCATGGCAAAGCAGTTAATTCCAGAGGAATGGGCGGGCTTTACCAGGTAATTGTAATTAATCAGCGGACTTCTACCGGTTTGCTGGCAGACCCTAACGGGCATTTTACAATTAATGCACTTAAAAACGATACCATTTTAGTTAGCGCTTCCGGTTACGGTGTAAAAAAAATCTGTTTTCATGATTCTGCTCCTCATCGGGAGTTTAATGTTACAATTGTTTTAGACAGTATTCATTACAGCCTTGCAGAAGTAAAAATATACCCAACCAAGAACCTGCGGGAGATAGAAGATGAACGAAATAGATTAGGAGATATTCAAAAGACCGACCGCTACCAGGATATTAATGCCTTGAGTTCGCCTATAGAATATTTATATGAACGGT
>DATHOL010000155.1:0-7750 GCA_035484895.1 Bacteroidia bacterium
ATTCGGTGAGGAGCATGATAACCTGCTTTCCCAACTTTCCGAACAGGCTAAACCGGTAGAAAAAAAATTGAACAGTGAAATTTTAAATTGGAAAATATTCCAGGACCCGACCAAAAAGTATGATGTAGTAAACATATACAAGGCAGGCGCTTTGACAGCTTTCTGCGTTTCGGATATTGTTAACGGAAGAACCTTTATTACATACCTGGCCATTCAGCCGGAAGCGGATACAAGGAATGTGTTGTTTATCATAATGAATTATCTTTTCCATAAAAATAATTCATTTTGGATATTTACCTGGGAACCCCAAAATACTGAATGGCGCAGCCAGTTTTCGAATGTGGGATTTTTAAAGAACCCGTTCCCAAAAGGGCCGTTATCTTATAAAATACCGGTAATTCTGCGGTTTGAGCCGGTAATGCTAAATGATATTAATATGCATGAAATTGAAAATTATGATATCACACCCATATTCCAGGACTGATTTCGGAAAGGCCTTAGCAAAATAAAATGTATTATCTGCCAATAAAAAAGTAATAATGATTGTACGCAATTTTTTGTTTCACCGGGTAAGCCCCGGCAATGAACAGTGGGCCATTCCCATGCCGCCTGACTTATTTGAAAAATGCATTAGACACATTACCTCACATTACCATGTTCAGACCATAGAAGGCTTTCTGATGGAAAATAAAGCCAAGCAGCCATCCTCCAAACCTATTGCATGCGTATCATTTGATGATGGGTTTAAAGATAATATCGAATATGCTGCTCCCATATTGGAAAAATATGGTTGCCATTCCTCCTTTTATGTGGTTACCGACTGCATAGATAAAAATATTCCTACCTGGACACACATATATTCCAACACCTTCATTTCAACCAAAAAACTATTTCTGAAATTATCTTCCGGCTATTTGGAAAAGCCTGTTGATATTAAATTTTCTTCACCGCAAGAAAGGATTAATTTTGGGAACCAATTTTTCGGGAAAATAAAAAAAATACCGCATACGGCAAGGCAAGAAATATTGATCGAATTATACAGGAATTTCGATGATGTATCTGTACCTGAAAACTACATGATGTCCTGGAATGATATTAACCAATTGCAGAAAGCAGGATTTACCATTGGCTCACACACGAAAACCCACCCGCTTTTATCAACCCTGAAAAGTGATGAGGATTTATTGCAAGAACTGGAATTTTCAGGCAACCGCATAATGGAAATGTGCGGCGCTTTCCCGGAAACCATTTCCTACCCTGTGGGAGATTTTGATAAAAGAGTCATGGAGTTGTCCGGGAAAGCAGGCTATACATCAGGACTGGCTGTGGGGCAGAGAAATTTTAATACTGAAACCGATGATAAAATGAGTATCCCGCGGGTGGATATACATGCCGGTCAGGGCTGGATTAAAACCTATATGAGAATGGCAGGAATAACCGATTATGTGAAAAAACTTATCAGAAGATAGGGATATTATTCGGTTTAATTATATAGCAAAACTATTTAATCCCTCTGTAAACTTTAATATGCTCATCCAGCATATGCTCCACGCTGAATAAGTCCGCAGCTAATTTTCGTACCCTATCTTTCATGGCATTACGTTCAGTGGGGTTTTCGAGCATCCATTGAACGCCTTCTGCAATGCCTTCAGGATCCTTGTCTCCCGTAAAATAGCATGTTTCCATATGTATTAAGGCATCGGCAGCAACACCGGTCTTAGAGGTAACAATAGCAACTCCGTTTGCCATAGCTTCTACTAAAACAAATCCGAATGGTTCCATTACAGCGGCATGAATATACACATCCATAATGCCATAAAGAGATGGGATATATTTCCTATCTATCCAACCCGTAAAAACAATGTACTCAGAGAGTCCGTACTTATTAACTAAATCTTCCAGCTCGTTCTGCTGTTCACCATGCCCTACGAACAAAAATTTCAGGTTTTTATTTTTTCGAGTCAACTCTCTGGCCGCCTCAATAATATATTTATAGCCTTTCCACTCAATGTAACGCGCAATGGTTCCCAACACAGTTTTACCTTCCAGTCCATATTTTTTAACCAGCATTTCCTTATCGGCATCCACTTGTGTTGTAAAATCCTTAATAGGTATTCCGTTATGTATCATCCGCATTTTACGGGCAGGCGCTTTTTCCTTTTCCAACAGGAATTTTTCGGAATCTTTGCTGATGGCTATTATGTCGGTAGAGTTAACATTGTTAAACCTGTCTACCCATACCCAAAGCGGTTTGAAATACCAATGGAAAGCAGTATCCTGCTTGCGGATTACACGTTTTTTTATTCCTGCAAAACGGGCTGCCAAAAGCGCAGGGACAGAGTCATCAAACAGGTGGGCATTCAGCACATCAGGTTTTAGCTGCTTAAATAATTTATACAGTTTAAAGAATGAACTGATCATTCCTGATTTACGCTTAGCAGCGTCAAACTTTATCCAATAAGCATCACAGCCAAAAGCTTTCATTTCCTCTATCAAATGTGGCTTTTCAGGGTACATGGCTACTACCGAAAACTTTACATCGGGGTAATTACGCAAGCCTTCCGCAAACCAATTAAGATAGGGTACCGTTGAATTATTGGCTATTACATGAACAACGTGCATTTCCTTTATTTATAAGCTATACAAAATAGGATTAAATAATATTTTTTATAACATCGCAGGTATTGCCCGCAAATATTTCAGTCTTTTAATGCCCATTATACCTGCTTAATTTTTATTATTAATGGAGTTAAAACTGATAGCGATATCATAAAGCATACATTTGAACTTAAACGGCAATATGGCAAAAATAGCATTATCGGAAGCAACAAAGTCAAGGAGGGGATAATTTAATAAATAGGCCATGTATTTTTTATAGCCCTTGTTTTTTTTCGGCGACATACGGGGAAAGTACTTTACGTATTCAGGATGCACTTTTACAATTTCCCGATTTGCCTTTGCATATTCATTTTGCCGCCTGATGAATGATTTTATATCCGGCCAGTCATTATGCCAGGCTTTCAAATCAATATCATACACAACCGGAATTCCATTATTAATAGCCCGAATGGCAAAATCAAAATCCTCGCCATCTGAAAAACGGGTATCAAAGCCACCCAATTGTTTAAATATATTTTTGGGCAGAGACATATTACATGCTGTGAAATTGAATCGCTCCAGGGTTACTTCACCTTTGCTTGGGCTATTAGCTTTCCACCCCTCTTCCATCTTAATAAGATATTTGCCAAAATCATAATTTGCATTTTCAGGATTGCGGTATCCATTGCCCGAGACAATAATACCGGGCCGTTCAAAATGATAATGAATATGCTTTTCTACCAGGTTGTTTTCAGTTAGCATGTCATCATCCAGAAAAATAATTAAATCTCCCGTAGCCAGTTCCACTCCTTTATTCCGTGATTTGCCACGACCGGAATTCTCCTGCGGGAATACTTTAATATTTAACGGTTCGGAATATTTTTCGACCAACAACTTTGCAAAATCATCATAGTTATTGTTGTCAATTATAACTATCAACTCATTTATAAAAGAAGCCTGAGGTAAAAGCCTTTCAAGTGTATCCGGCAATTTTAAAACCGGGTTATAGCTGGGTATTATTACACTCGTTTTCAAACTGCTTTGCCTTTAATAAATAATCGAAAATAGAGTTTGCTTACTTCAGAAGCATATTCCCTTCCTCCACTTGTTGCATATAACACAGAACGCAATAATACATAGGTTTTGGCATATAACCACCCATAATACTTCACCATGAAATCGTACTCGTTTTGATGCTTTAATTTTAAAACAGAATCTGATGAAGAAGCGCCCATATAGTGAATTACAGAGGTCTCAGCATTGTAATAAATGAGGTAGCCCATTTTCCGGATTTTATAACACCAGAGTAAATCTTCGGCATACATAAAAAATTCGCCGGGAAGTTTTTTGCCTTCAAATCGCTCTAATACTTTTCGTGGGAACATAAAGAATGCGCCCCAAACCGAATCACAATAAATACTGGTTAAATGGTCAAAAAAACCATTACCCATCATTATTCCCCGTTTAGGTTGCGGAATTAATTTGTGAATCCGGAAGAGTTCAATAGTTGTGCGTAAAACTGATGGAAACCGCTGGCATTGCTTTTGTATAATGCCATCGGGATATTTAAGCATACAGGTTACTACGCCTGTTCTATCGTTGCTTTTTATAACATTCAGACACTTAGAAATAGAGTCTTCAGTTACTTCAGCATCGCTGTTCAGTAGCAGTATATTATCACCTATTGCTTTTTCAATACCGAGATTGTTACCTCCCGTAAAACCGGTATTAACAGCACTTTTAATTAACTTTACAGTCGGAAATTTTTGCAAAAATAAATCAGCAGAACATTCCGTAGAATCATTGTCCACCAAAATAACTTCATGGCTGCAAGCCTTTGTAAAGCGAATAACCGAGTCAATACAAGAGCATGTAAGCTCAAACGTATTATAATTGATTATGATTATTGAAACGTCCACAGCTATGCTTTTAAAAACAAATTATATAGGTCAGTTGCTTGAACATGGTATTTTCAAGGATGTAAGGCTTTCCAAAACTTCTCAATTTTCTTACAAAATAATTACTCTTGTCAATTTTTGAAAATACAATGGTTTCCTTTGAAACCTCGGTAGCTAATCGTTCACAAATATTTTCCATTTGCTGAATATTTTTAATGTAGAGAAGATTCCTGTATTTTTTATTGAACAACCCATATTTCAAATTCTCTTTAAAAAATAAACTAACTTGTTTTAAAAATGGAACTTTCGGCTGAAAGAAACCTATGGCATTAGTATCATGCATTCGGTATTTCATAAGAGGCTTATCAATAAAGCTAAGCTTACCGACTGCACTGCATACTATAAGCAGCCAATGGTCATGCAGGTTGATAATGTTATCTGTCTGCATGGCTTGTTCAATCAGTTTCCTGTTAAAAAGCATATTGCACCCCGGCACATAATTCTTCAGAAAAAAAATCTGCATTCCTTTATTAGGTAAGTAATTCGTCATTTTAAAAAAAGATGGGGAAACCAAATTCAGTTCTGCATCTGCCACCTGCAAATCGGAAAAAACAATATGCGCCCTTGCAGGCAAAAGTGTTTCTTCTTCCATCATTACCGATAGCAAGGTTGATATTTTGGAAGGCATCCAATAATCGTCCTGATCGCAATACATAACATAATCAGCGGCAGATTGTTTTAACAATTTACAAAATGAATCGCAGAAACCCAGATTGCCATCCGTATCTTTCAACAAACTTATTTTATCCGGATATTTTTTGGCGTATTCTTCAATGATAGATAGGGTTGCGTCTTTCGAGCCATCATCCCTGATTATTAATTTCCAATGGGTATAATCTTGTTGAATAATACTGTCTAACTGAACACCGAGGTATTTTTCGCCATTATACGTCGAGAGTAATATTTCAACTTGATGATTCAAATTATACCTTTATTTTTCATCAGTCCTGCTTTGCGAAGAAGATTACTAAACCTGGGAAAGCAGGCTCGCATAAAAAGATTGAATGCCAGGTTTTTTTCTTTGGATGCTTTAAACAATATTAGCCTGTTTAGGTGCAAACGATTTAAATAGAGTCCGTGTTTTTTATCCATATATTCAAATATGGCTGCCAATTTATCTTTCTGAACTGAACGTATCATAGATTTTGCAGAATAACGGTAATCAAACATTACTTTATTAATGTATTGAAACTTTCCGCCTTGAAAAGCAATCCGCAGCCAAAAATCCCAGTCTTCATATCCCATCACGGGCATCCTTTCATCATAGCCGCCAAGTTTTTCCCATAGCGATTTCCGATATACCGCACAGGCATCAATATAGTTTTCAATCATTAATCGCTGAAGATTAAACTCCCCGCTTTCCCATAAGCCGGCCTTCTCGCCAAAATATTCGGCATTGCCATAAACAACATCCAACTCCGGGTTTTCCTCTAATATTTTTATACCTTCCAAAATATATTCGGGTCTGATTTTATTATCGCTGTCAAGCGGCAAAATATATTTCCCTTTTGCAATTTTAATGCCTACATTTCTGGCCGCACCTAAGCCTTTATTGGGTTGGTTAATTATGTTATACCCCTTTGCGGACAGTTCTTTTAATACAGTAAGAGTAGCGGAATCTGTTGAGCCATCATTCACAATAATTATTTCATAAATGCCTTTATCCTGATATTGTTCAACACTTTTCAGAGCATCTTCCAGATAGTCCCCTTGATTATAACAAGGAATAATTATAGAAATTATCGGCTTCATGCTTTCTCTTCTTTTTTCCCCACTACAACATAATTCATCGTGTTGAAATCGTTGAAATATTTCTTGTCAAGATAGGAGAAAATACGGTTCACCATTATCCTGTAGAGTCTTAACCCGACTAACCTTGCCGGCATAGTGTGGATAATTACCTGCCCCATTAATGCCCATTTACCGCCATTGGAAAGTATCTCCATTACATTAAAACCGTTCTTTTCTAATATGTACTTAAACCCATGCTTTGTGAAACGGAAAAAATCGTAGGGTTCCTCGTGCAAATGCCAATACATAGGCCCCGATACAATAAAATGCCCTCCGGGTTTTAATAACCTGAAAGCTTCTTTCACCAGTGCCTGGT
Organism: Bacteroidia bacterium; assembly: GCA_035484895.1. Classification (GTDB taxonomy): domain Bacteria; phylum Bacteroidota; class Bacteroidia; order JABEUT01; family JABEUT01; genus JABEUT01. The sequence goes on from DATHOL010000155.1 coordinate 6,664, forward strand.
GGTCTTCTACATGTTCAATAACCTGCGTGGAAAACACGGTATCAAAACCCGAATCAGGCAAAGGAATTTTGGTGGCTTCACAAATAACATCCACCCTGCTTTGGTCAGATTGTACTACATCGCACCCCACATATTCCTTTGCAATTCCTTGAAACATTCCTTCGTATGGTTTGTTACCGCAACCGATATCGAGCACTCGTTCTCCTCCGTATTTCTTTACAGCAAATTCCAAATCCCTTATCAGCGGTTTATATACAAGATAATAATGGTCAGCCTTATCAATCTTGCTGTAATCGCTGAACCTATATTGCTTTTCTTCACGCATCAGCTTTTCTTTTTGAAAAGGTTATCGACAAAATACTTTAACGTAGCCTTGCCGGAATGGAGTATGGATTCGTAATAATTAATTTTCTGAATTTTCTCTTTCAACATTTCAGGATGAACGAGGGACATCACTTTTTGCCCTTTGGATAAAGCTAATTCCTTTAGTTTAGGATAATTCGCAAGTGCAGATTCCTTTACAAAAAACATGATGTTCTGCCGGTACCACCATTGAATTTTTGTGTTATTCCATATTTTTGGCCTCAAACAATCGACCGCCACACAATCTTTGTGTGCAAAAATAGCTCCCCAATATTCATGAAACTGCTCATTGATATGCATAGTGCCTTCCTGTGCAGGTATTGCAGCAGAAAATAAAACCACATCACTAAGCGCGCATAAAGATTCAACAAACAGCTCGGCAGATTTTGCCGGCAGATGTTCTGCAACTTCAAGACACGTTACAATATCATATCGCTTATTGCTTTTATATCCTTGCTCAAGATTGAAATCTTCAAAATTATTTACATCAATCAGGAGTTGCTTTTTATCTACATAAGCGCCATCAACCCCTTTTATTTCTTTTACACCTCTCTTTTCCCAAACACTCAGCCATGCACCTATTCCACAGCCAATATCAATAACCGAATTTGGATGAACATACTCCTGCACCAAAGGAATAATAGCGCCTGCCGAAGCAAGAGCGCCCTGCAAATGGTATTCATAAAAGTTATCCTGATAGGTAGTTGGTTTCATCAAATAAAAA
>DATHOL010000156.1:0-3015 GCA_035484895.1 Bacteroidia bacterium
AGTGTGGCTTTTTGCCAGCGCTATCCGGTAAACGAAATCACCATCCAGGCAATCATTGGCGCGAACAACAGCATTTTCGCCCCAACATACCAAGGGATAAAAATAATAGCAGAGCGTGATAATTACAATAGCAATGGCTGCACATATTTCCAGCCTGTAACTTCTGCCTGCGCTATTATGCTCCATCGAGAATATTTTTTTAACCGATGCTATTACTTATTATCTTTAAATAAGATTATTTCATCATCTGCTTTTAAAGATGTGCTGTCGCTTAATGAATTCCATGAACGTAATTGTTCCGGAGACACATTATATTTTTTAGCGATTTCTTCAATAGTTTCATGTGCTTTTACAAAATGAACGATAATTTTTGAGCCGCAAAAATTCTGCACCTTCGATGAAGTATCAATCAGGCACTGATTGTGGCTGGCAGTATCATTATAGTCAATGTTTTCACCCAAGTCAACAAATACAGCATCCCTTTTTGGCAGAGAAATAGTATATATCTCATTATGCGGATTCAGCAATTTAGTAGATACGAGCCAAGGGTTTAGCATTTTCAGGATATGATAATTGACATGTAAACTTAATGCGTATTCGGCCAGATTGTCGATGGATGAATCCATATCCATCTGAATAATCGGAATAGGCGGATACAAATCGGAACGCTTGAGAAAAAATCCAAATTTCTCGGGATTGGATTGTATTTCTTTCAATGCAAGAATCCTGTACACATACCGGGCCGTTTCGGTATTCAAACCTAAATCGTAATAACTATCCTGTTGTTGAAATTGCATGGATTTAGCAACGCCCCCCATCCCCATATTATATGATGCCGCTACTAATGTCCAGTTGTGAAAATGTTTATAGGCTTCTTTAAAATATTTGCATGCAGCTTCGGTGCTTTTTTCCAGGTTATATCTTTCATCCACATCTTTATTTATTTCCAATCCATTCGCTTCACCCGTAGTTTTCAATATTTGCCAAAACCCTGAGGCTCCGGCACCGGAAGTCTTGTATGTAAATGCGCTTTCTGCCATTGCCAGATATTTAAAATCATCGGGTATCCCATTCTTTCTTAAAATCTTTTCTATCTCGGGGAAATAGCGGTTCGCACGCTTTAAACATAAAAGGGTTTGCGATTGCCAGTAGGTATTCACCAGCATTTCCTGTTCCAGGTTTTCCCGTACTCCAAAATGTTTCATAGGAACAGGTTCACCTGCAAAATTCATAGAATCAGGCAACGGAACTTCCAATACTTTATAATTTTGATTAAATCTTGTACCCTCATTCATGCTGCTGGTTGAAAAATTTAAAAATTCCAGCATCAGGGCCAACAAAACAAACAGTATAACACCCGGTAAAATATTTTTAATTCTCTTTAACATTTCGTACCTGTAATAAAATTAAGCGCTTTTACTGCCCGGCTTTTTTATCCTTGTAATAATAAAAAAGGTAACCAGCGACAATACAAAAAACAGAATCATAATAATAGAATATAAACGGGACCAATCCAACAAATATTTATTCATAATAACCACACATGCCAGGCAAATACCGGTGTATATAATATATAAAATGGCAATTTGAGCCTCTTTTAAACCGAGGTAGTAAAGATGGTGCGTGGTATGGTCTTTCCCGCCTTTAAAGGGTGAAGTGCCTTTTAATATTCGGTTAAAGAATACAACCGTAGTGTCTATAATTGGAAGTGCAAATGTAAGTATGGCAGAAATAATGCGTTTTTCGGCAGGCAATTCTATTTTAGAAGAGGTACCGTTCCACAAAAAATAAATGCTTAACGCGGCCATGAATAGCCCAAGAAACTGTGTGCCTGTGTCACCCATAAACATTTTGGAAGGGTGCCAGTTGAAAAAGAGGAAGGCAAGTATGCAGGAAGATGTACCCAGCATAAGGATAAAAAATATAGTAGTTAGTGATTTCTCAATCAGGATGAGCGAAATCATTGTGGAAAGAGCGCCAAGGACGACAATAGAAGCAATGGCATCCATATTATCAAGCAGGTTTATTGCGTTCATAAGTCCTACCACCCATAGCATCGTTACTATATAATCCAGGTAGATATTAGAAAACACCTGTATATATATGCCCGAATAAATTAAAATGAATGCGCAAAAAACCTGTGTGGAAAATTTTAAAATAGGGTTCGTATTATACGCATCATCGGCAAGCCCCATTAAAAATGCAATGGTGCATGCAGCCAAAAGTCCCAGTATTTCGGAATGCATCAGGAACTGCGAAGAGCCGAAAAAAAGTGAATATGTAATAAGTGAAAGGAGAAATGTTATATAAAATGTAATACCGCCTAAAGCCGGTTTCTGAACTTCGCTCCAGCGAATCATATCCTCGCTTTTGCGAACCCCCAATGTTTTTGAAAACCTCAAAAACAAGCCATTCATCAGTATGGAAAGCACAAAAACTAACGTGAAATAAGTAAAGTAAAATAAGGGCAGGTTGAGCATTTTATCTTATTTATACTGTTTAAAACTGGCTTTCAAAGTTTATTAATTTTTTAGCGTTCATGTCTTTATCTGAAAGCACAGGGGCGCTGATGTTCCATGGTATGGCTATATCCGGGTCGTTCCAAATGATAGATTCTTCAGAGGCTTTATTATAAAAATCAGAACATTTATACAATAGCATAGTATCATCTTCCAGCGTTAAAAAACCATGCGCAAATCCTTTCGGAACATAGAATATGGTTTTATTGGCAGCGCTTAATTCCACACCAAAATATTTCCCGTAGGTAGACGATGATTTGCGAATATCCACCGCTACATCCCATATAGAGCCCTGAATAACCCTCAGCAGTTTTGCCTGTGCATGTGGAGGGTTTTGAAAATGCAAACCTCTTATAACTCCTTTCTGGGAGAAAGATTGATTATCCTGGACAAACTCTTCCCCTACGCCAATTCCGGCAAATACTTTTTTATTGTATGGCTCATAAAAATAGCCTCTTGCATCATTGAATACCGTGGGCTGAATTACCAGTAGACC
>DATHOL010000157.1:0-11659 GCA_035484895.1 Bacteroidia bacterium
AAAGAATGACAGCTTAATGCTGGTGATTAATCAGGGTAATACCACACTTGCAAATACCGATTTAAAAATTGGGCAACTGCAAAAGAGGGTTACGCATCTTATTAATACTATCCGAACTCAACCTGATTCAGCGCAGCAGAAAATATCGGAATGCGATTCATTGGGAGCCAATGCAGCTATTCTAATGGCGCAGCAAGGGCAAAGGGACACGCTCTGCAACGATGAAATTAAAAACCTTACGCTTGTATTGGCTGAAAAAGATTCCGCCCTTACGGATTGTGAAAACGGTTTTTCAGGAATCCGGCAAGTGGCGGATTCATCGTTGAATGAGCAATTGAACATGGTTATTCAAATCAAAGGATTGAATAAACAGCTTAAAAGGAAAGTATTCTTTAGCCGTGTCCTTTCGGTTGGATGCTTAATACTTACGAGTGTTAGTGCAACCCTGATTTTGATGCAGCAAAAACGCTGATATAAATAGTGAGGATTAATTCTAATCCTGTTTTTAATAATCAATATTCAAAATTTAGTACAGAAGATGAAAGAAAAAATCATTGTTTCTACCGCCACGCTCGTTACATCTTTAGCCAGCTACTACTATGCCAAAACCGGAAATAAAGATGCAATTCCTTATATGATGCTGGGCGGATTTTTAGGTGCGGTGATAGGTGAAACAATCGTTTACCTCACTACATCCAAAGGTAAAAGCCAAATCCCTAAAAACAAAATTTAGTGGAGAGCAATTACATTCGGTTTGCTGACAAGGTTGAACAAGACCTAATCAAAAGTGTACATCATAACAAACGGTCAACGGAGAACCTGGCTGCCACTTTTGGCATTGAGGACAAAACCCTTATTAAAGAGCTTACTGAATTAGCCATTGTAAGAAGGGCGAGAACAATCGCACACAAAGAAGGGAGCGTGAAAGAGAAGTTTCAGGATATGCTTAGTTTGTATAGCAACCAAATAAACCTATCGCACAGAACCAGCCAAAGCATCATGTTACAGCAATATTCGACCCCAGCCCCGATAAGTTATCTTGCTGGGGTTTTTGCCGGATTGGATAAAGACATTGCGGTATTTGAGCCTTCGGCTGGCAACGGGCTTCTCACCCTTGCGGCGAATCCCCAAAATGTAGTCGTAAACGAGATTGACAAGGTGCGCAGGTCGAACCTTGAGACACAGGACTACAAAAGAGTATTGGCGCAAGATGCTACACTACCATTTAAAGAGTTTTACAAAAGTTTTGATGCGGTCATTACCAATCCTCCATTCGGGACATTGGATGTAGCTATCAAGTACGAATCATTCCCTATCAAAGCTCTTGAACAGTTAATGGCCTTACGTGCGCTGGACACTATGAAGGATAATGGGAAAGCGGCAATTATTATCGGTGGACATACACAATGGGATGAAAAAGGAAGAATACAGGGAGGTAAAAACAGGATATTTTTTAACTACTTGGACAGCCGCTACAATGTAGTGGATGTAATAAATATCAACGGGGAAATGTATTCCCGTCAGGGTACATCCTTTAATGTAAGGCTCATTCTCATTGATGGCAGAAAAGCCCAGCCAAAAGGGGCAGCACCCTTATTTGATAAATATACTGATACTACAATTGAAAACTTTCCCGACCTTTTTGAAAGGGTGATGAATGACATGAGAATACCAAAAAATAAAATGAATCAAAGAATAATCGAACTGGAAAAAGAGGCATTGGATTTGGAACAGGAAATGTTAGCCGACCTATTGGGCGCACCGTATGAACCAGCCTCCAACGCTTGTGTAGTATTAAATACGATGGTTCCTGATTCCATGAGTTTTGAAACCCAATCAGCCCTTGAAAGAATTAAGGAAGAAGTAGGCGGAGATATGGATGCTTTTGTTCGTCACCGTTTAGGCTACTATTCTAAAATAGACTTGTGTAATGCGCTATCCGCTGAACAGACCGATGCAGTAGCAATGGCAATCTACAATTTGGAAGCAAAAAAGCAGGGGATGATAATAGGCGACCAAACCGGAATAGGTAAAGGGCGTATAGCAGCCGCCATGATTCGCTATGCCGTTTATTATCAAAAATTGCAACCTGTGTTTCTTACAGAAAAAGCCAACCTGTTTTCTGACATACACCGGGACCTTGTCGCAATTGGTTCGGGACACTTAGTACCATTTATAATTAATGGTAAGGAATCCAAGACAGATGTGAAGGACGAGGAGGGCAACGTAATATATCAGGCATTACCGCCAACAGAACAGAACGGAATTTTTGAGAGTGGGAAAATACCAGCAAATTTTGATTTTGTATTAGCTACCTATTCACAATTTAATTCTGCCGATAAGAAACCGTTGAAACCGAGTTTTCTTAGTGCCATTGCACAGGACAATATATTTATCATGGATGAATCGCATAATTCAAGCGGCTCATCCAATACGGGCGAGTATATGCAGTCCATAGCAGCAGAAACCAAAGGCATCATTTTTTTGTCGGCAACCTTCGCCAAAAGGCCGGACAATATGCCCATCTATGCCATGAAGACCTGCATTTGCGATGCAAATATGACCCGTGATGAATTGGTAGATGCAATCAGTAGCGGAGGAGTGGCATTACAGGAAGTTTTATCCAGCCAATTGGTAGCAGAAGGGCAAATGATAAGGCGTGAGCGTTCCTTTGAAGGGGTGGAAGTGAATTATATCACCCTTGATGAAAAAGCGCAGGAGCATAGGGCTATTGCAGATAATATTACGGAAATCATTCGGGATATAATAGCCTTTCAGACTACCTACATTGACAAAGAGGTGGATGAAATGGATGATGTAGCGGCAGCCGAAGGAAAAGAAACGAATGTTAGGGAGGGTACATCACAGGCAGGAGTGGATAACCAGCCTTATTTTTCCAAAGTTTTTAATATCATTAATCAGATGCTTTTTAGCATAAAGGCGGATGCGGTAGCCGACAGAGCCATTATGCGGCTCAAAGAGGGCAAAAAGCCTGTTATAGCTTTTTCATCCACGATGGGCAGCTTCATTGAACAAATGGAAACCGATAAGGGAATGCCCGTTTTGGATGGCGATATTATCAATGCGGATTTTTCAGAGGTATTGAAAAAGGGCTTGGAAGGTGTGATGCGCTACACGGAGAAAGACATAGACGGAAACAAAGAATATAAAACCTTTGAATTATCCAGCCTCTCTCCCGATGCGCAAAAGGAATACCAGCGCATAATGAGTAAAATCAAAACCATTTCCACAGGTATCTGCATTTCACCTATTGATTTGGTGATTCAGAAAATCAAAGAAAAGGTTTATTCAGTTGCCGAGGTTACAGGCCGTAAATATGAAATCCAGCTCAATGATAAGGTGAAGGATAAAACAATGGGATTGGTATTGATGCGTAAGCGTATCAATACCAATGATGCTTTCCGGCAGTTCAATAATAATGAGGTGGATGTTTTAATGATAAACCAATCCGGTAGCACGGGCGCATCAGCCCATGCCGTACCTACCTCCAAAGTACCTGCCAATAAAGTAAAGCAGAGGGTAATGATAGTATTACAGGCGGAATTAAACATTAATACCGAGGTACAGAAACGGGGGCGCATAAATCGTACAGGTCAAATATTAAAACCGATTTATGATTATGTGAACTCAGCAATACCGGCAGAGAAGCGGTTAATGATGATGTTGCAAAAGAAGTTGAAATCCCTTGATGCCAATACTACTTCTAACCAAAAACAAAGCACTAAGATTTTAGATGTTCCCGATTTCCTGAATAAATACGGAGATAAAATGATGAAGGAATATTTGTTGGATAATCCTGAAATCAATAAATTATTGGGCGACCCCATAGGATTGGAAAGCACAAAAAAGGATGATAATAGCTCCTTAGATGATGCCGCATCCAAAGTTTCAGGGCGTGTTGCCGTTCTCTCCACAAAGATGCAGGAGGACTTCTATAATGATATTTCAGAACGGTATAATGATTATGTAGAGTATCTCAAACAGGTAAATGAATATGACCTGGAAGTGGAAGCGATGAATCTGGAGGCTGAAATGGTAGAATGGCGAATACTCAAGTTAGGCAAAGGCGGTGATAGTGCCTTTGGCGAAGACAGCATTTTGGAAACGGTCAATGCCAATGTGCTGAAAAAGCCTTTCTCCAAATCTGAATTGGATAACCTGCTAACGGAAGCCCTTGCGGGTAAAGAGCCTCAACAGGAAAGGGAAAGGTTGATGAAGGAATATGAGAAGTTTATCAATATCCGTTTGGAGGAAGAATTTAAAACCGTTGACCTGAAATATGACGAACTGATAAAAAACATTCCCAATGAAAAAAAGATACTTAAAATTGAAAATTATGCTGAGAGAGAAGCTGCTATTAAGGAACGGGAAAAGGTTTTGGAGGTTGCCCGTGATGTGCAACATAGAAGGGATAGAGTAGCATTTGAAAACCGCAAAGCCTATCTTGACAAGGTTTTTAAATATTACCATATAGGTAAGAGGCTCAACTATCCTTCTAAGAGCTACGACCAAGGCGAACAGCTTACACTTGCGGTATTTCTTGGCTTCATTATTGATACCAAAAAGAAAAATCCCTATGCACCGGGCAATGTGAGGTTGCGAATCGCTATTTCAAACAGCAACAAATATCTTGCTTTGCCAGCCAGCTATTCCGATTCCATTAATTCCATAATTGGAGCGAGTATGGACTTACAGGAGACAACCAAAGAACAATTATTAAAGGATTGGGAAAAGGCAATAAAGGTAAATGTAGTGGACAGGAAAATACGCCACATCATTACAGGCAACTTATTACAGGCATATAGCGATTTCAAAGGAAAGCTGGTAAGTTATACCACCAAAAGCGGAGAGACAAAGAAAGGTATTTTAATGCCTGAAAGCTGGAATCCACAGGACATTGGTGATAAAGTGGTAGTTCCAATCTTGAGGGCGCTCACTATCATAAAATCCCTGTCTAAAAATGCCGCCATTTTCACGGATAATGATATTGGCATATTCAGGCACGATGAGGATTTTAAAATTATTGTACCGATGTCTAAACAGAGGGGCGGTGATGTGTACCTTGAGAATGATATACTGGCATTGGTAGAGAAGCACAACTTTGAGAAGACCGCTGATAAAATGACAGCTATTTTACCTGCTAAAAACTTACAGGCTTTTGCCGAAATACTCCAGCGTAAACTAAGCACTTCAGTTACTCTAAGCTATTTACAGTTTAACATGATTAAAGATGAAGCACCACCTAAAAAGGTGGCAAGACTGCATATTCTTTTGCCTCCAAAGGAAGACGAAAGTAACATGGAGAACCTTCGCATATTGGAACTTGAAGGGGAAGCCCTTGAACTGGAAATGGAATTAATGGCAGCTTAAAAAATATTACACATGACAATAACAATAGATAATTATTCAGGACTAACGAGAAGCATTGATTTTAAAACATTGCCGGAGCCTTTGCAAAAGGCGCACGAATATTTGAAGAAAGTAACGATGAATTTTTCAAGCAAGTCCGCTTATGACACCAGCCCATCCATTAAGAAAGTAATAGACCAATACTTCACAAAATTGGAGCCCTACATTCCTATTGCTAAAAAGAGAGCGGAAGCTCCATCAAAAAAAGAGCCAAAAGCCCAACCAAAGCAGGTAGCGAAGGAAACGCCAAAACGTGAAGAAAAGGTAAAGCCAGTCAAATCAACCAAGCCAAAGGAGATAAAAAAGGTAAAGGATGAAAATGTCGAGTTAGTAGAACGCATTCCCGATGAATTGAAATTAATGAGGCGGTTTATCAACTTAGACAACAAAACCAAGACATACGACCAATTACTTAGCCTTATCAACTCTTTGCAGAGGGCTATTCTTGAAAAACGAATCCGCAAAACCTCTGCCTATGCCAAGCAAATAGAGTATATGCAGACCAAACTACTTGCAGTTTATAATGAGCGGAAGGGAGAATCTGTAACGGTTAAAATTGTTCCCAAAACCAAAACCGAATTTGCAGACCTCATCCACTCTGAAAAAGTATTTGCTTCTGTCCAATTTATCAAACGCTTTATCAGTCTTCATGGTAAGACCGGAGTTAAAGAAAAAGCCCAAAGGCTCTATGATAGCTTTAACAGGGCGGTAAAAAGGGGTGTACTGCTTAAAACCGATAAGTATGCTACCAAGATGAATGAAGTTTGGAAGTTGCTTGAAAAGTTTTTAAAAGATGATAACGAAACACGCCTTTCAATGGACGAGGAAACACTAAGCGGACTGTCGGAAGTAGCGGAGGAATTGGGTTGTAATTGTGGTATTAGTGGATTAGGAGACATAGAAGATGTTGGAGAGGTGGTAGAAACAGATTCAATAATGAATCATACCTCCACTCTCAACAGCATGGATTTTATGAATATGAAATTTAACACCATTGGGTTAAAGGGAAAGTGGTTTGACCTTATGGGCGATCCTTCGCCCGGATTTACCGCAATGGTATTTGGCAAACCCAAAAAGGGGAAATCATCTCTATGTGTAGAGTTTGCCGGGTATCTCGCCCGTAATCATGGCAAGGTGCTTTATATAGCCCGTGAGGAGGGGTTATATGCAACCTTGCAAATGAAATTGCAAGATAAGCAAGTGGAGCATCCTAATCTCTTTATCAGTGATGATATGCCTGAAGACATTACTGAATTCGACTTCATTTTCATTGATACCGTAAGTAAAATGGGACTTACACCAATGGAATTGGATAAACTACGGAAAAACAATCCTAAAAAATCATTCATTTTCGTATTTCAAACCACTAAGGACGGGCATTTCAGAGGTGCAAATACATATCAGCATGATGTGGATATAGTTATAGAAGTAGGCGAACAAGGTAAGGCCGTTCAATACGGCAGGTATAATCAGGGCGGGGAAATCAACATCTTTAGCCATCGTCCCCAACCTGCAAAATCAGAGGCTAACAGTAATTAATAATCGAAAAACAACAATTAACTTATGAATCCAGTATTTATGTTTTGGCTTATTTTTTCTTTCATTACCGCAGCAGTAATTATTTGCGACTACCTTTTTGGTATGTTGCGTGATACAAGTACAGCTACCCCAAAACCATTTAGTTATTCCCGTGTACAACTGGCATGGTGGACGATAATCATTTTTTCATCCATCATCAGCGCACTATTTCTGCATAATGGTTTACCCGTTCTGTTTAATTCTACTCTTTACTTATTGGGAATTGCATCAGGCACTACGGCAGCAGCAAGGCTTATAGATGTGTCTGACCAGCTTAAAAGTAACTCAGCAAGGCATCAGGATATGAATGGAGGAACGAATTTTCTAACGGATATTCTCTCCGATGGAAACGGAATCAGCATACACCGTTTTCAAACAGTCCTTTTTAATATTCTGTTAGGATGCTGGTTTATTTATAATGTGGTTTTTAATTTGACTGCTAAAAATATTGAGGGCATTATTCCGGACATTCAACCAAACTATCTTGTTTTACTTTCGTTAAGCACCCTTACATATACTGCATTAAAAGCTACGGAAAACAAATGCCCTGTTCCACACGTTGAACCGGAATTTGTTTCGGAATCTGTTAATAAGGTTGCGAACGTACCGCAAGGTTAAACCCCATTAAAAAAATGAACATAATTAAAAAAACCTGCCCGAATTTTATTTCGGGCAGAAAGCAATACAAACCGGAGGCTATTGTAATTCATATTATGGAAGGTACTCTTGCCGGAACGGATAGCTGGTTTGGGAATATTCAGTCTAAAGTCTCGGCTCACTATGGTGTGGGCCGTAATGGAGAGGTACATCAATACGTTGATGAGAATAATACGGCATGGCACGCTGGCAGAGTGACAAACCCATCTTGGAGCCTGATTAAAAAGGTTGGTAGTGGTTTATACATCAACCCGAATTATTATACCGTTGGTATAGAACATGAGGGAACAGTTGATACAGACTGGACGGAAGAAATGTACGAATCCACCTCCACACTTATTTCTGATATTTCTCAAGGGTGGAATATTCCCATTGACCGCAACCATGTTATTGGACACCATGAAATCTATGCAGTTAAAGCCTGTCCGGGGCAAAAGGTAGATTTTGACAAGCTCATTGAACTGGCAATATCCAAATCCGAACCGCAAACACGACAGTTTGTAGCACCTAAAAAGATTCTTACCCCTGTAAATACTACTACAAAAGTTGACATTAATGTTCGCCTGGCCCCCAATACTAAGCAACCGCCCGTGAAGGTTCTTAAAGCAGGTACTTATATTAATTATTCGGGTTCTAATGAACAGGGCGAAAACATACGGGGCAATGCAACATGGTTGCAAACCACCGAAGGTTATTGGCTTTGGAGTGGAGGGGTGAACTAACCTAACATTTCTGTTTTAAACAAGGCTTTTGAGGCGCGCCAATCTCAAAAGCCTTTTATTTATTCACGTTTTTAATACTTCAGAAACACAATGAGTAATGATTCTGCTGAAATAAAATCAAATGCTTTGGAATTATTTTTCAGTGATTTGAAAATACAATTGATTACAGAGTTAAAACAAACCTTACTGAACGAAATAAAAGGTATAGTTAAGCAAGAGATACAATTGGAAATGTTGGGCTTAAAGGAGGCTATAATTATTGAGGAGTATATGCCTGTGAAATATTTTTTGCAAAAATATGAGTTCAGCCGTGAAACTTTCCGGCGAATATATAATAGTGGCATGGTACATTCATATTATAAAACAGGTAGAAAAATATATCAGGTAGAGCAATTTAAAAAGGCTCTTGAAGCCTATAAGCCTCAAAAGCCAGTTTTTCAAAAAATACTACGAAAAATTGCTTAACCTATCGGTGTATCCAACTTTTGAAACGCTTTTAGCAACAAGGAAGCATTTGACTTTTGACTTATCCGGATATATTTTTGAAAAGAAGAAAGCGTTTTATGTCCGGTAACATTCATAACCAAAGGTATTGGAATGCCTTTAATTACGCAATCGGTAGCAAAAGAACGTCTTCCGGTGTGAGAAGTAACTAATTCATACCTCATAATTTGTATTTCCTTCCTTACGTTCCCAGCGGATGAGTATATGGTTTCCAAAGTCTTTAAAGAATCAACTTTCGAGCATATTGCTTTTATCTTCTCATTATACTTTGAATTTGGTATTCGAGGAAGCTCCCCATTATACTTTTCCAATATTCTTTTTGCCTTATCTCTAAGCGGAATATCAAGAAAGTCTTCGGTTTTAATTGTCTTAACAGAAATAAAATCTCCTTTCCAATTTTCTTTTTTCAGGTTCATTAAATCGCTAAAACGTAAGCCAGTATAACATGAAAAAACAAATTCGTCTTTTGCTGATTCTAAATAAGCAGGTACTTCCAATTCATAGATGGCCTCAATTTCCTTTTCGGTAAGGGCTATTGCTGAGGTATCTTCTTCTTTACGCCTGAATTTTTTGTAATTAATATTTGTATTCCAATCCATTTCGGTTGCATAGGTCATAAGTGCTTTTACCCATTTAACCTGTTTATCTACGGTGTTTACTTGTAGGTTTTTGGAATATAAAAATTTAACAAATTTCTGGTGAAAGCCTAAATCTATGGCTTTAAAATCAAGGCTGTCTTTTCCGTTTGACTGTGAATATTCGTATAATAAATGGCTAACTGTCTTGTATGCTTTAATAGTATTCTTTTTCAGGTTTTTCGGATTATCCCTCAAAAAATATTCTAATAAATCCAATAGATTGGTGTATGCTCCATTTTTTTCCACTTGAAACTTTAAAATTTTTTCGGGGGATATAATCCTTGTTACTTCCATTTTCAAGTTTTCAGTAGTGAGAAGGGTGTTTGCCTTCAAATGGTTTTGATAAATCTCATGGGCTGCACTTTCAATGTCTTTCAGTTTAGCATTTAGTTGAGCAGTTATTTTATCCGTACCCCTTATTTCATTTCTTTTATCATTCCATCTATCCGGCTCAACCTGAATATTACTTGAAATTCTAAGGCGAGTTCCGTTTGCTCTTAAATCGAGCCAAATATAAGTTTGACCCGATTTTGTATGCTCTCTTAAATAATACCTTGTGTTCATAATGATTATTAGATTGTTATGCTGAAAGCACGAAGGTATGAAATGGGCACGAATGGAGGCACGATTAAAAGCAAAAAATCGCTAACAATCTTGTTATTAGCGACTTAATTTTATATTCCGTAGCCCGTAGGGGAATCGAACCCCTGTTTCCAGGATGAAAACCTGACGTCCTAACCCCTAGACGAACGGGCCTGATTTTTTTTAGGAGGCGCAAAAGTAAGAAAAATATTAACTCCCAGTATTCTATATTCGTTTTTTGCAAGCGTTTACTCCAAATTATTGTCACTTCTTTCGGCAATCATGTTTTTTTTAGTAAACTAACACCCTATTTATCAATAGCTACCATAAAAACTAATAGTGTATGTCTTTCAAAATGAAATATACTCTAGCATGAAAACTCCTAACAAGCAGCTGCTATATGATAAAAGTCATATTTTTTAATGACAATCATTCTGTTTCAAAATGCTGATAAAGCAGTTTTTTGTAAATAATTCTCTTACCTGTGCAAGTTAAAACGACAAACATTAGAGCAGACCGGACAATTTTGGCGATTACCGACTTTAGTAAAAGTTCGACAAATGCTATATTGTTTGCGGCTCATCTGCTTAAAGACTCTAACCTGAAACTTAAACTTGTAAATATAGTTGAAAACCCTACTGATAAAACCCCGCTGCTAATATCAGTGGAGGATATTTTAGCCAAAGATTCTGAAGATGGCCTGAAAAAACAATCGGCTGAAATCGCATCTGCTTTCAAAAATGATACCCTTCATATCTCCACTTATTCGTTATCCGGCAAGTTAAAAAAGATAGTTCCTGCCATTTCTCCGGCTGATACCATAGATTTAATTGTTGCCGGGATACCTTCAGATAAGCATTCAGGCAAAAACCTGCACAACGTACCTCTTTTATTTATGGGCCAAAGCAGGCACCCTACCCTAATAGTACCCGAAAACTTTACACCTAAACCCATAAAAAGTGTCCTTATACTTAATATGAGCAGCGAGCCACCGGGAAAAACTTTCGATTTCGGATTTGAACATATTTTCAGCCAACATCAGCCTGCCAGGCATATAATTCAAATTAACGCCGCAAAAACAGGCCCAGGTGCTTTAGCATCCATTGAAAATACAATTTCAGATGAAAAAAAAGACCTTGCTATCCTTATTCCCTCAGCAGGAGATAGGATTGACAAAGCCCTGCTCGAATACCGGATTCAGGACCTTTCCCCTTTCGTAACATCTATACTAAACAGCTAAAATTATATTTAAATGTTAAAATGTATCCAAATCATTTGCATAATTTAAATAATAATATACCTTTGGCCTCCCCTGACCTAATAAGTCACTTCATGTTCAGTAAGGAAGAAAATTTAAGCTCTGTTTATAAAGTACTTTTTGAAACCGCAGCCGAGAGTTTGGTTGTTACGGATGAAAAAGGCTCTATAGTTCTTGTTAATGCCAGAACCAATGAAATGTTTGGCTATACTGAAAATGAACTTATCGGGCAAAAACTCGAAGTTTTGCTCCCAAAAAAATATCGGAAGGAGCACGTTAAACACAGGGAA
>DATHOL010000158.1:0-2563 GCA_035484895.1 Bacteroidia bacterium
CCAAAGAGCTGCAGCAGTATTTACGGACAACAAAAAAAACGAAAGAACAAGTATTAACAGCGAGCGGGAAATTATCCCCGACACAATTTCAGCGACTTTGTCTGCTGATTTTAGCTTCAGTAATTCGAAACTCGTTTTACCGTATTCTTCTGCCCTCTCAAGAAGAGGCTCAAGCAAATTTTCTTTACTTTCCATAAATTTATATTTATGATAGCCGGGAAACTTGTGTCCCGGCTATTTATCTTTTATCCACAGCTACAAGGTAAATCCCATTAGTGTGTTTTCTGCTTCTCAGTTTTAGCTGTCCCGTTTGCCATATATTCGCTCGCTTTATTTTTGGCTTCTTCTATTTCTTCTTTAACGCCATCCATAAAGTCCTCAAATTTTTCTTTCATGGCATCCGTAAGGTCATCGCCCTTTGCCATAAGTTTTTTCCGGGTTTTGCTGCCTTTGTCCGGAGCAAAAAGAATTCCGATTGCTCCTCCTATTGCAGCGCCTAATACAAGCGCTCCAATTGTTCTGCCGATGTTTCCTGGTGTTTCCATTTTTTGATGATTTAATGGGTTAATAATTATTATAATGTAGAACTTATGACCAAAATTAATCCGCAGCTAAACCATTGGATTATTTATTCGATAAACTCTTGTTATGAAGAGATTAAACATAGTATGAAACAGATGAGAAATTACATCTGCTTGGCAGGAACAGATTACAGAGTTTTAATTTTCTCTCGTTCTTTTTCATATTTTTCCCTGGGGACTTCATTATTCAATTCATCTATTTTTTTATAGGCATTTGTCAGGTAGTCAGGAAGCTCCCCTTTGTATTCCATTTTAAAGTATGAAAACCCGTTATAAGGAATAATGCTTTGAGGGGAATTAAACTTTACTCTGCTATCCACTCCTTTTTCCTTAAAATAGGAAAGAAAAGCGTTTTCTCTTGCCTTGTTTAATTGCCTTAACCTGGTTTCTACAAGAGAAGGGCTGATTAGGTTACTGCATTTATCCTGCACAGTAAATATGGGGCTTTTAGGAAGAAATTTATTCAAATAATTCAGAAATGCCGAATCCTTCACTGACATTTTATCTACATATTCTGAATCTTCTTCGTTAAAAGTTTGCACCTTTTTCGGGTTGCAAAACAAATAATATTTTTTCTTTGCCTCAAAAAATAAAATGTATTCTTTTTCTTTTGATTCATATTGTTGCGGAGATACTACAATCAACGCTGACGGATTTTTTGCCATAAAATCCGCCATTTTTCCTACAAATTTTCTCTGCATGGCTGTCATTGTACTGTGCCTCATTTGCCATTTAAGCGCAAAGGATTTCTCAATTTGATTTTCAAGATTCCTTACCTCCAGGCGATATGGTGTTGTTGGCGGCTTTACGAAAATATTATTGAGGATATCAATAAGAACATCGTGAAAATGAAATTTCGGGTTTTTTAAATTTCCGGTTATTGGAATTTGGTAATCTACCACATTGCCCCGTTCGCGGATAAATGACATTAATAGCCACAAAGGAACCCATTTCGTATCTTTATTTTTTACACGTTTTGTCACCCTTGGGTCAATTAGCAGCAGGTGGTTTTCACTTTGAATAATGCTATTTTTTACTGCCCAGGCTCCATTAAATTCTATAGTTCCCCTATCTAAAGGAAAAGACGTGTAAGAAATAAAATAAGGGTTAAAGTTTGTAATTGGAATTTTTTCAAACCGGTAATTTAAATTGAAAGTAGCGCTATCTCTTGGATTAATGCTGGCAGTAATGTACCCTGTTCCGTATGGTTTTAAACCGGTACTAAGAGTTAATCGCACATTACCGTGGCTTTTATCTATTGAATCAGATTTGACGTTTAAGGGGTTTGCATCAATGGAAAATTTTTCGCTGGTGGAATAATCGTTAAATTTAATATCTGCCCGTTTAATTGCCAGTGTATTAATTTTATACACACTTTCGAAAAAGTCTTTGGATAAATTCATAATATAATGGGCAAGTTCAAGGACAAGGTTAAATTGCTCCTGGTTAGCATCGGCTGCCGCAACATTGGCACCGTTTTCGCCAAACATAGTTTCTATGTTGTCTAAATAATCATATTTCTCATATTTAAAATAGGGATGGGTGAGCGTTACCGAATCAAGATGATATAACCGTTCCTTGGGGTTAACCTCAGTTATTGCCAAAACTAAGGTATCAAAGGACAGATAGTCTTCGGCACGGGTTTTTCCGAAGTGAAAATTATTTACAGAAACACGGCCTTTGGTATCTGAATTCTCTGCATCCCTGAAGTTGCCTTTTGTTATTATATTGGCATCCATGAAGGCAGAAAATGATCCATAATTGGCCATGCCTTTAAGATATTGGTCAATAATGGCAAGATTGAGTTTTTGCACAGCAACAGTAAATCGATAATCAGAATTATTCATATTGATATACATACTTCCGTTAACCTGCCCCGTACCTATTCCTGCTGCGAAAGAGAATGTCCCCGGAAATGAATCCACATCCCATTTATAACCCGGGCCATCAAAATTAAAATCTTTAATAAAATAATTTATTCC
>DATHOL010000159.1:0-4859 GCA_035484895.1 Bacteroidia bacterium
GTATTTAAAGAAAAAACTAATGTATTCCGGGTATCTAATTTTCTATCACTGTTATTTATTGTTTTTCTTTTTTCAGTTCCTAATATTGATTCGCCAATGTTTACGCGTTATTTAATATATATGCAGCCTGTATTGGCTATAATAGCTATTTTTGATTTTATATATCTGCTGAATATTTTTTCCGAACCCAACTCAACGATTGCAAAAGGACAGGTATTACTGGTTGTTATTTTCACAGGTTTATTCAGTTTGCCTTTTATAAATAATATTCCCTTTATTAAGGGACATATATACGAAATGACTAATCAATACAAAGGCCCCTTAGACTTTACCATACCATATATTAAAGCAAACTATCCTAAACCGGAGGACTTAACGATAGCTACGAATTACGAAGAAACGAGCTATATGTATTATTTAAAAAGTAAGGTAATTGTCGGTTTCGTAGGTAATAATCTGCCGGAGGATACCGCATTTCAACCTGATATAATTTCATACAGGCAATCATTGGGTAGTAATTTTGCAGGTGTGTTTAATCTCTATTTAAAACGTGCAAACTATACTCGCACATCCTTTCCGGGAAAGGATATTCCGGTGAATAATATTCCGGAGTTGAATTTTGATATGCCACAGTATAACCACTATTTTAAATCTGCACAAACTGACGATGAGCAAAAACAAGTGGACCTGCTTATTAAGATGAGGTAAGTGGGGACTGATTTAATTGCCAGCCTGGCTCAGGCTACATTTCCACTTCAGAACGGCCATAGAAAAGCAAAAGGTGGAAGATGGGCTGGAATTGTTTACCGCCTTCGCTTTTATCAAAAATCATAAATAATTTTTTATCACCATATTTCCATTCAGCACTAAAATAAGTGGTATGGCGGAAAAAACTACTCCGGCTTTCCCTATATCTTACAAGCATCTTGTTTATTAAGGTATCGGGTTTTCCGTGCATTTTTTTAGCTTCGTTGTATAGCACCATGGTTCTGCTTTTAAGCAGAGCGTACGCGCTGTCTGTTTTATGGGTATAATCACTGCCATCGGTAATATTCAGGCTATAAGAATCCAGCTTTTTACTTTCAAAAGTAAATCGCCAGGCGCCCGTATTGCATGTGAGTGTATCAGCCACAATCCAAGAATCGGGGTGGTTTTCCACCTGTGCTGAAAGGTTAGGATGGTGTAGTTTGAATGTATATCCGGTAATGCCATTTTCACAGCTTCTTTGGAAATAATTGCCTGTGCCTATCGACATAATTTCAAGGGTATATTTACAACCGGGTTTCATATCTTCTGTACTTGGTGGAGGAGCATTCATTTCCTGTCTTTTGTGGTTCCCGGGCCGACTAAGGATTATGCTTAATTGATTAGCTCCATTTTTCCATTTGGCGTAATAAACCGGAACGGGAATTTGGCTGCTGTCGGGCAGTAATTCAGATTGGGTTTTATACTCAGTCGGAGGCCCATAAAGAGAGAGATATAGATTATATTTACTGATGGCTTCTTTCATTAGGCGTGAATAGTCATCACTTTTCAAGTCAGGAAACTCTTTGCAAGGACCGGAAACCGGGGATGATGTAAACCCATAACGCAACAACGTATCCTGGCTAATTACATATTCTGAACTGCCTTTAATCCCTTCTACTGTATCTTTGGTATATATCCATGAACTCATGGCGGATGCATCCGGAATCATACCCGGGAAGTTTTTCTTTACTTCATCAAAGGACATGCCGGGCTTTAGCTTGTCGAGTTGAGCAGATGCTGCAAGCGGAAAGAAAAATATAAGTAGTAGAGTTAGTTTCCGCATAGTTAATTTTAAATCCCTTTCAATTCATTCCTTCTGAACTCCGCACAGAGTATAGCAGTCGCCATAGCCGCATTAAGCGACTCAGCCCCACCGCCGGACGGCCCATGCGGTGAGGAAGGTATTTTTATTGCATTTGTAATATAGGTGCTCAATTCCGGTGAGATGCCGTTTGATTCATTACCGATAATCAAAACCCCATTCGGGTTCAATTGTTCGTTCAGTATATTAGTTCCGTCCAGTTTTGCGCCATATACTTTAATTTGTTTGTCACTGCATTGTTGCAGCACCCCGCGCAGGTTTTTATAATCTACTTTTATGCGTGCAATAGAACCCATGCTGGCTTGTACTACTTTAGGGTTGTATGCATCCACACATTCTGCTGTGCAGAAAATATATTTGATGCCAAACCAGTCTGCAATCCGAATAATGGTACCGAGGTTACCCGGGTCACGTATGTCGTCCAGTATTAATACCAGTTCTTTATCTAAATCAGGTATAGTAGATGATTCAGATGGAATTCTGCAAACAGCCAAAATATTGGGCGGAGTAGTAAGAGCGCTTATTTTTTTCATCTCGGCTTCGGTAACCTTTGTGAAAGGTTTGTTGCCATAATAATCTCCCGAAGCATAGATGTGTACAATTTCAATATGTGGTGATGCAAGCAGTTCATCCACCATCTTTTTTCCCTCTGCTATAAAGAGGTGCATTTGCTCCCTGTTCTTTTTCAGGTGGAGCGATTTTACTAATTTAATTTGTGCATTAGAAAGCATGTTATTTAGATTTTGAGCTATTAGCTATTTGAATGACTTTGCGGACACTTCCTTCTTTTAATAATAGCTTTTCCGCCTCTGCCGAGCTAATTCCAAGTTCATTTACAATCATCCGTGTGCCACGCTTTACCAATTTATTGTTAGACAGTTGCATATCTACCATTCGGTTTCCCTTAACTCTTCCAAGTTGTATCATCACGCTCGTAGAAATCATATTCAGTGCCAGTTTTTGTGCGGTTCCAGCTTTCATACGGGTGCTGCCGGTCACAAATTCAGGGCCGGTAAGTATTTCAATCGGGTGGTCCGAATTAGCAGATAAGGGAGAGTTTTTTGTGCAGCAAATAGAGCCCGTCAGTATTTTTTTTCCCCTGCATTCTTTTAGTGCGCTTACTACATACGGTGTAGTTCCCGATGCGGCAATTCCTATTACAACATCCTTTTTTGTAATTTTATATTTCTGCAAATCCTTCCAACCTTGTTTGGTATCATCTTCTGCAAATTCCACCGCTTTGCGGATTGCTGAATCGCCGCCTGCAATAAGCCCGATTACCAAGCCTTGCGGAACACCAAAAGTGGGAGGGCATTCGGATGCATCTACAATTCCCAGCCGGCCACTGGTGCCTGCGCCCATATAAAATAAGCGTCCGCCTTGTTTCATGTTAGAAACAATTGCAGTTACTAATCGCTCAATAGCCGGAATAACTTTCTCTACTGCAAGCGGCACCGATTTATCTTCTTTGTTAATACTGACGAGCAATTCTCTAACCTTCATTTTTTCGAGGTTATCATAATGCGATGCTGTTTCTGTCAGCGGGAGATGCAATTTCTTCATGACAGTTTTCAGGAATTATTGAAGTGGAGGGGATGCAATTCTATCTGCAACTATAAACGAAGCAGGATAATCTTTTTTCAACGCATTATGGAGCCGTACCGCATCGAGTCGTTTGCGGCAATCGCCGGCGCTTACCCTGAAATAAGGCTGTTTGTAGGTAATATAGCAAGGTACACTGGGATATTTGCCATTGAAATCTGCCCTGGTCTTATTTACAGCGTTACGTTCCTGGCTGAAATCTATCTGCACCCTGAACCCCGGTGATGCACCGTGCGTATAGCGCTGGTAATCGTATATTTTTTGAATTGTATTCTTAACAACAGGCTGCTCGTACACATGAATATTAGTGTCGGGAAATGGAATAGCCGGAATTATTACTACCGGGGCGGGCTTGGTAGTATCACTAATTCCATTTGGCAATATTGGTGATTTATAAGGACCCACAATCACAGGTTTTACAGAATCGCTTTTTACCTGTGCTATTCCATAAAAAGGAATAAGCACAAAGAGGGCAATTACATTATTTTTAAAATTCTTCATGAAGAAGGGTTGGAATTAGAACTGGCACCTATTATCCATACCATTATCCATACAAGCAGGAAAGGTGAAGTCATTTGGATGGACCAGGGTATAAATATGGCTACTATACCACAAAGCACAATACTGGCAATAAAGCCTTTTACGGCTATTTCCTGGGTTTTATTACGGATAAGGCGGAAGGACATGGTGAAGAGTTTGAGCTACAAAGATAATATTAGATAGATAATCCTGTTAAATTTGCGATTCCCAATGTAAAACCCCAAAAAATGCGTAAACTTAAATTCATTGTTTTATTTGCTTTCCTGCTTATTTCACTGGTGCCCAAACTGCAAACGCAGTCGCTCAAGAACAAAGCCATACTGCAAGCCCGTGAAATGGGCGATACCCTTCTTGCCCGCTTGAATAATAAACTTTATTATACGCTAAAAACAAGCGATAAATGGAGTGTGGTAAATGGTAAAATTGCTTTCCATACGTTCACACTTTCCGATACATCTCCGGATATTCAGTTGGAATACCTTGCCGATAAAGCCGAACTGGTGAAACGCCTTCGCAACGGAGATACTATTCGTAACTGTTTTATGGCAGATATTAAACTGTCCTTTTCAGATTTTACGGATGTGCAGGTAATGGTTGCAGATACAGCGCCGCAAACACCGTACAAATCTCAAAAGAAAGAAAAAAATACAAAAGGGAAGCATACAGAAGGTACATCCAAAAAGCCTGAAGTGAGCCATGTACAGGCACACCGGAAAAAAAAGACGGAAAGCATTCCTTTCAGTAAGCCTATAGTGTTTAATAATTGTGTTTTCGGGCCAATAGTGGCAGATACTTCAACAGATATATACCAGGAAGATGCGCTGAAAAAAAAGAGGATAGAATTTAGAGAAGATGTAATAATGATTAA
>DATHOL010000160.1:0-3322 GCA_035484895.1 Bacteroidia bacterium
GGCTATTTTAATTTACAATAATAAGTTTTTTTGTCGGAACTCTACTTAGAAATTGTCAGGAGCTTTTCCCGGAGGGATGCATTTGCACAATTTTTGATTCCAGTTCCTTTATCTTTTTATTCAGTTCGGGCAAATGCCTGAAAATTACGTACGCCTTTTTATAATCCATGTGGTCGAGGGCAGGAGAGCCCTGTATTGTGCTGTCATCTTCAACAGTTGAACCTATTCCGGATTGTGCAGCAATCTTCACCCTGTCGCCTATGGTTAAATGCCCAACAATACCCACTTGGCCGCCAATCATACAGTCGCGGCCTATTTTAGTAGAACCCGCCACACCCGATTGGGCAGCTATTACGGTATTCTCTCCAATTTCCACATTATGGCCTATTTGAATAAGATTATCCAGTTTAACACCTTTATGTATCATGGTAGAACCCATTGTAGCCCTATCAATAGTAGTGTTAGAACCTATTTCCACATTGTTTTCAATAATTACATTGCCAACCTGCGGCATTTTGCGGTAGTTATTTTCATCATTTGGCACGAATCCAAAACCATCGGAACCAATTACCACACCAGAGTGAAAGGTGCAATTATCGCCAATTACCGAATCGCGGTATATTCTGACCCCCGGATAGATAACGCAGTTTTTTCCAATTTTGCAATTTTCACCGATATAAACACCGGGGTAAACATACGTTGCTGCATCTATGGTGGTGTCTTCCCCAACAAATGAGAACGAGCCTATATAGACATTACCTGCCAGCGTTGCTTTAGGAGATACATTCGCATCTTTTTCAATACCTGATTTTGCAAACTGCTGTTTGTGGTAGGCTTCCATTAAAATGGTAAATGCCTGCCGGGAATCTTTTACTTTTATTAAAGTTGCAGTCCCCTTTTCATCTGTAATTCCATCTGTAATAATAATTACCGATGCACCTGTAGTTTTAAGATAAGGTACATATTTGGGGTGGGAAAGAAATGTAAGTGAACCTGTTGTGGCCTCCTCAATTTTGGCGAGTTTGTTCACTTTGGTAGATGCGTCACCCTCAACCTTTCCGTTTACAAGTGCCGCTATCTGTTGTGCAGAAAATTCCATGCGGCAAAAGTACTACTAATTATGAAGTTGAGATGATTATATGTATTGAGTTATGAGCATTTAGCTGTTAGTTTACTTTCTAAAGAGCAGGCTGTATTTTTGCTCCAAACCCCTAAAGGGTTTTGAGCGGTGTTGACTTTAAAGCCCCTTTGGGGGTTGGGGCTGACAGAATTATTGTTTATTCTTTGTAACCTTTCTTTGAGTTGCTGTCTCTAATCATTTATAACCTCTAAAAACAATAAAATGATTTACACAGCAATAGGCTTATTAGCATTAGCAGCAGTATTTGGTCTCGTAATCCTTCTCAAATGGATCTCCAAACAAGACGCGCCCCGCGCTGTAGTCTATTCTCACGGGATAGTAGCAGCAGGCGGACTCGGAATACTTGTAGCTTATGCATTTATGCATCCCGACAAATTCCCAACTGTCACAATAGGGTTATTGACTGCCTCGGCACTTGTAGGTTTCTACATGTTCTTTAATGATTTGAAAAAGAAAATGACCCCGCTTGCAATAGCGCTTGTGCATGCATTGGTTGCAGTTACCGGTTTCGTTACACTTTTAATATTCGCTTTTGCATAAGTTAAGATGAAAGTATTAGGTCACCCCATACATATGATGCTGATTCATTTTCCATCGGCTTTATTTCCCATGGAGTTTGTGTGTTATTGCATTTACTATTTCACAGGGCAGGTATCATTTGCACAGGCAGCATTTTATGCAATGGCAGGCGGTGTCGGGCTGGGTTGGGTAGCTGTTCTTTTTGGTGCAATTGACCTGATAAAAATACCTGCGGACAAAACGGAAGTCATGAAAAAAGCATTGCTGCATGGGAGCATCAATACTACGGTAGTCATAATTTATACCGTATTTTTTTACTCTCTTTACAAAAAATATCCAATGCTTCCTCCGGCAAGTATAGGCTTAACAGTTACAAAAGCAGGTGTTATAGGAGCAATGATTATTGGTAATTTTATGGGAGGTCGTTTAGTATTAAAGGATAGGATTGGTGCTGAAAAATAAAATATAAATGAGCAGTTTAAAAGAATTTGAAAAGATACCTGATGCTGATATTATCAAAAAGATTACAGCAGGTAGCGTACCTCTCTTTGAACTATTAATAAGGAGAACAAACCCGTTTTTATATAAAGTCGGCAGGTCTTATGGCTATAACCATGAAGATGTTCAGGATATAATGCAGGATACCTTTATCAATGCCTTTACAAACTTATCACAATTTCAAAACAGGGCTTCTTTCAAGACGTGGATAATACAGATAATGTTGAATAACTGCTATCGGAAAAAACAAAAGTCGAGTACCAAAAATGAAATTGCATCGGAAAAAGGAATAACAGAAAAATCTACGCCAATGTTTACAAATAAAAATAACGGCAATACTGAAAAAGTTGTGATGAACAAAGAACTGAATAAGGTTATTGAAGATGCCCTGGAAGAAATACCGCTTGAATACAGGATGGTTTTCTCGCTGCGCGAAATAACTGGTTTGACTGTAGCTGAAACTGCCAAAACACTTGATATAACTGAAACTAATGTTAAAGCCAGGTTAAGCCGTTCCAAAGCTATGCTGCGCAAAAAAATTGAAAAGATGTATTCTGCCGAAGATATTTATGAGTTCAATCTGATATATTGCGATATGATGGTGAAGCGGGTTATGAATGAAATTGATAATAAGAAACATGAATAAGAATACTGCTACAATACCCAATTCGGATGATTCGGAAGTTCATTACTTGTCCCAAAGGGATGCCTTCGCATTTTCTTCGGAAACCCCTATGCGCCCCGATGCTTTTGACATGGAGGATGAAAAAAAGATTAAGATTATTGCCGGACACTTTGAAGGGATAATGCGTGCCATGGGACTGGATCTTACTAATGACAGCCTGAAAGAAACTCCACTTAGAGTAGCTAAAATGTTCATCAGGGAAAACTTCAGGGGACTTAATCCTGCCAACAAACCCGAGATTACGTTGTTTGAAAACAAGTACAATTACAACGAGATGTTGGTTGAAAAGAATATCACGCTCTATTCATACTGCGAACATCATTTTGTACCAATAATGGGCAAAGCACATGTAGCCTATATTTCAAATGGCAAGGTAATTGGATTATCTAAAATAAACCGCCTGGTGCAATACTATTCCAAAAGGCCGCAAGTGCAGGAACGGCTGACCATTCAGATAGCACAGGCGCTTAAAGAAGCAT
>DATHOL010000161.1:0-12730 GCA_035484895.1 Bacteroidia bacterium
AATCACATCCGTTTAAATTTCCGGAAAAGAATTTCCGTTCGTTACTGAATGGAGTTGTGGAGCAGGACAGAGACTGGAAAACCGACCTGATTGCAGATATGCGACAAGTTACAAAACTTGCTCCAACCGAACAGGAAAAAATTGATTTGGAATTTGCAAACAAAATCGTGAAGCATTTGAAATCAAATACTATTGTTCTTGCTAAAAACAAACAACTATTAGCAGCAGGGACCGGACAAACATCCCGTGTTGATGCGCTTAAACAGGCTATTGAAAAGGCAGGAACTTTCGGTTTTGATTTGCATGGAAGCGTAATGGCATCCGATGCTTTTTTCCCATTTCCCGATTGTGTAGAGATTGCTCACAATGCCGGAATAGCTTCTGTAATCCACCCCGGTGGCTCTATAAATGATGAAAAATCTATAGCGTTCTGCGATAATAATAACATGTCTATGGTATTAACAGGCACACGCCATTTCAAACATTGATCTCAACCCCAATTAATAATTAACGTATGGGATTATTCAGTTTTCTGCAACAAGACATAGCCATAGACTTGGGTACTGCAAACACTATTATCATTCATAATGATAAGGTGGTGGTGGATGAACCGTCTATTGTGGCAATAGACAGGATGACAGGCAAGGTAATTGCCATTGGCAGAATAGCTCAGCAAATGCATGGTAAAACGCACGAAAACATAAAAACAATCCGCCCGCTGAAAGATGGTGTAATAGCCGACTTCAATGCCGCAGAACACATGATTCGTGAATTAATCAAAATGATTCACTCCGGCAGAAAATGGTTCACTCCTTCATTGCGAATGGTTATTTGCATTCCTTCTGGCATAACTCCCGTTGAGCAGCGTGCCGTAAGAGATTCCGCAGAACATGCCGGAGGAAAAGAAGTTTACCTGTTGCACGAGCCAATGGCTGCTGCAATAGGTATCGGCATTGATGTGGAGGAACCTATGGGAAACCTGATTGTAGACATTGGCGGGGGAACAACGGATATTGCAGTTATTGCATTGGGTGGTATTGTTTGCGATAATTCTATTCGTGTGGCAGGTGATGAATTTACGGCCGATATTGAAGAATATATGCGGCGCCAGCACAATATGCTGATAGGTGAAAGAACTGCGGAAAGAGTAAAAATAGAAGTGGGAGCTGCTATACCGGAACTGGAAAACCCTCCGCCGGATTATCCTGTTCACGGCAGGGATTTAATGACCGGTATTCCAAAAGAAATACAGGTTTCCTATTCTGAAATTGCGCATGCGGTTGACAAATCAATCTCCAAAATTGAAGAGGCCATTTTACAGGCACTGGAAAAAACTCCACCGGAACTTTCAGCTGATATTTACCGTACCGGAATTTATTTGGCCGGCGGCGGTTCCATGCTTCGCGGATTAGATAAACGTATTTCCATCCGTACCAAATTACCTGTTCATATTGCAGAAGACCCCCTCAGGGCTGTTGCGCGCGGTGCCGGTATTGCCCTTAAAAATATTCATCGATTCCCTTTCCTGCTCAAATCCTGACCTTAAAACAGCCATTAGCTAACAGCTAAATTTCATGTCTGGTATAATTGCATTTCTCAGAAGGTTTTATTTCTTCGTACTATTTATTATTTTAGAAATAATTTCTTTGGCATTTGTTTTTACCAATAACTATTACCACCAGGCAGGCTTTTTCAATTCATCTAACAGGATTACCGGAACTGTTTATACTGCCTACTCCGGCGTTACTTCTTATTTCAATTTGAAAAATATTAACCATCAATTAGCGGAAGAAAACATACATCTTTTAAACCTTGCATCTGAAATTAAAGATACGTCCACTCACAAAAAACTTCCGAAAACAAATCCATTCGGGCAACAGTTCAATTTCATTCTTGCCGAAGTAATAGATAACTCCACTAATCTGCCAAATAACTACATTACACTGAATGCAGGTACTGAGCAGGGTATTGGAGAGGGCATGGGAGTCATCAGCCCTTCAGGAATAGCAGGAATAGTTACCAAGGCTTCGTCTCATTATTCAGTAGTTATGTCACTGCTCCACAAAAAAGCATTGGTAAGCGCTATGTTTAAAAAGAGCGGAACATTCGGCACACTTGCCTGGGGAGATAAGATGGATTATCGCTTTGCAACACTCACCCAAATACCCATGAGTGAAAAAGTAAAAATTGGTGATACTATTGTAACAAGCGGATATTCGAATGTGTTTCCAAAAGGGATTATGGTTGGTGTGGTAGATGATTTTAAATCCATTCCTGAACTATATTTTTACGTGGTGCACGTTAAACTCTCCATCGATTTCAAAAACATTAAATACGTATATGTAGTAAGTGATTTGAAGAAAATAGAAAAAACCGAATTGGAAACTAATGCCGAGAATTCATTAAATGAAAAAGTGAAATGATAATTGAAGCCGGTAAAAATATTCTTCGTTTTCTTTTCTTCATACTGTTGCAGGTAACTATTATCAGGCACATGGATATGGGTATTTATTTTAACCCATTTTTATTTGTTGGCGCAATACTTATGCTGCCTTTACGCTTAGACAAAACGCTGGTGCTCTTTATTGCATTCACTACCGGATTAATTATCGATATGTTTTATAATACTATGGGAATGAATGCTGCCGCATGTACTTTTATGGCCTTTTGCCGGCCATCTGTTCTTCGGTTTTATTCCCCGGCAGGAGATTATAATGCGGATGCTACAGCCACAGTTGGCTCCATGGGAATACGATGGATGATTAGTTACGCCGGAACCTTGATTTTTCTGCATCATCTTGTTTTATTCTATTTGGAAATGTTCTCTTTCCATAATTTTTTCACTACGCTTTTAAAAGTTATTTTAAGTGGAGTCGCTACACTAATTTTGCTTTTAGTTACACAAAGCCTTTTATTCAGAAAAGCTTCATGAATAGCCTGTTTGCTGATCGGAAATATATTATTGGCGGCATTTTCTTAATTGCCTGCATTGCCTTTATTATCCGTATGTTTTACATGCAGGTGCTTGATGAAACCCTTAAATTGGATGCCAGTAACGAAACCTTCCGGCATATTACCCAATATCCCCCTCGGGGATGTATCTATGACCGCAAAGGCCGTTTGCTCGTAACGAATGAAGCTGCATATGATATTTTAGTAACACCATCCCTCGTAAAAGATTTTGATACCGATTCATTCTGTAATGATTTAGGAGTTACCAAAGCAGATTTTATCTCCGGAATCAAAAAAGCCACCGTGCAAAATACTGCCTACCATGCTTCTGTTTTCATGAAAGAGGTAACACCGGAGATTTATGCCGTTTTCCAGGAAAAACTTTACAAATATCATGGATTTACTTCACAAGTGCGAACTGTAAGGCGGTATCCCATGAAAGTTGCACCTCATATTTTAGGATACATAGGTGAGGTAAATAAAGCATTATGCAACAGAAATCCGAATTATAAAGAAGGTGACTATATTGGCATCAGCGGGATTGAGGAATCTTACGAAAGTGATTTAAGAGGAACTAAAGGCATTAAAATTATGATGTTTGATGCCATGAACAAAGAAGTGGGAGATTATAAAAATGGAAAATTTGATACCCTCCCGGTAACGGGCGCTAACCTGACTTGCAGCATTGATGCGAAACTGCAGGAATATGGTGAAAAGCTCATGCAGAATAAAGCAGGCAGTATTGTGGCAATTGATCCGGAAACCGGTGAAATTTTATCGTTGGTATCAAGCCCATTTTATGACCCTAATTTGATGGTGGGAAGTGTGCGCGGCAAAAATTATGTAAAACTTTTACATGACAGTATTGATGTTCCATTGTTCAACCGTGCGCTTATGGCAATGTATCCCCCCGGTTCAACCTTTAAAACTATTGAAGCCCTTATTGGGCAACAGGAAGGTGTGTTAAATGAAAATACGGCATACAGTTGCCCGGGAGCCTTCCATTTGGGAAATATTTCGGTAGGATGTGATGCACGGCATGGTAGTTTACAATTGGAAAAAGCAATTGCGCTTTCCTGTAATACGTATTTCTGTAATGTTTTCATGAGTATTATGAACAACAAAAAATACAACTCGACGGAAGAGGCATTCAATTCCTGGAGAAGGTATGTAACCAGCTTCGGTATTGGTATTCGGCCTGATATTGATTTGCCAAGTGCATTGAGAGGTTCATTGCCGACACAGAATTATTACGATAAATATCATGGCCGCGGACATTGGAAAGGCGCCACTATTATTTCACTTGCCATCGGCCAGGGAGAATTAGGTGTAACGCCTTTGCAATTAGCCAATCAGGCTGCCATTATTGGTAACAGGGGATATTATTACCTTCCGCATATCATCAAATCCATTAGTGATAAACCAACCATAAAAAAATACGCAACCAAGCACTTTGTGCCAATTGATGCAAAATATTTCGACATTGTTGCTGATGGTATGTGCGATGTGGTTAACGACGGAACTGCCGCTGCCAGTAAGATTCCTGGGATAGTGATGTGCGGAAAAACGGGTACTGCCCAAAATCCGAACGGAAGGAATAATTCTTTATTTATTGCATTTGCACCAAAAGACCATCCGAGAATTGCAGTAAGTGTAGTTATTGAACGCGGCGGTTGGGGCGCTGAATGGGCGGCTCCTATAGCCAGTTTGATGATTGAAAAATATTTGAACGATACAATCAAGAGGACAGATATTGAAACCAAAATGATTAATGGTAACACCATCCAATATTTAGCCGAAGAAAAGACTGCTCCGAAAAAGAAAAAAGGGAAACCAACTGAACAAAAAACAGCCACCATAAAAAAGCATAAGCATAAAGATGAGTGACCGCCGCAGTAATATTATCCCGCATATAGACTGGTTCACCATTGGTATTTATTTGTGCATTGTATTTATCGGGTGGATTAATATTTATTCGGCTGTTTTAAATCCTGTACACCCGGGTATATTTGATTTTTCACAACGCTACGGCAAACAATTTGTATGGATAATTACCGGATTTGTAATGGCCTTTTTAATCATGGTTTCCGATGCCACTTTCTTTTCTGTTTTCGCGTACCCCTTATATGGCATGACAGTATTTGCTGATATAGCAGTTAGATTTATAGGAAGAAATATTGCCGGAAGTCACTCATGGTTTAGGATTGGTGAGATTGGCATTCAACCTGCAGAACTTGGTATTTTCGCCATCAATCTGGGGCTTGCAAAGTATTTGAGTAATGAGAAGAAGGCAACCGATGCAAAAAAAATTCGTTTGGTAGCAGCAGCAATGGTACTAATGCCCATGCTATTAATTATTATTCAAAACGAAACAGGTGTTGCCGTAACATACTCCGCATTTATTTTTGTGCTATACAGAGAAGGCCTTTCGGGTAATATTCTTTTGGGAGGTTTTATGCTGATTGCACTTTTTATTCTGGCATTGGTCGGGAATAAATTGGTAATTTCAATCGTACTGATAGGGCTTGCACTTCTTGCTTTCCTGATATTCACACGGCGAAAAATAAAGGACCTTTCAAAAGTTGGGGGAATACTTGCGCTTTGCCTTATTATAGTGTTTGGCACTAATTATGCCTTTAACCACTTAGAGCCTCACCAAAAGAAAAGGATACAGGTTTTCCTACAGCAGAATGTAAACAACAGCAAAGAAGGCTATAACCTTCACCAGGCAGAAATTGCAATTGGCTCAGGAAGTATGTTTGGCAAAGGATATTTGCAAGGTACCCAAGCCAAACTAAATTATGTTCCTGCCCATGCCACCGATTTCATTTTTGTTACTCCCTGCGAGGAATGGGGCTTTGTAGGCGCTGCATTTATTGTAATCCTTTATTTTATTTTAATTATACGATTAATATTTCTCGCAGAACGACAGCGCTCTCCCTTTAGTCGTATTTACGGTTATGGAGTTGCTTCCATATTTTTTATTCATGTTGCCATTAATGTGGGAATGAATATTGGGCTTGTGCCTGTAATTGGGATACCCTTGCCATTTATAAGTTACGGTGGTTCTTCTTTCTGGGCTTTTACTTTGTTGATGTTTATCTTCCTGAGATTGGATGCGGATAGATTGCAGATATTGAGATAGAAGGAATATATCTCGTTCTATGCGATAGCAAAAAACAATATAAAAGTTAAGACTATGGCTCCAATTATAAAAATACCACCTATAGTTTTGTGGCTTTTACTTTCCGAGGCATATTTCTCTTCAATTACCTATACCTTCTGTTGCTATAAAAATACCAGCTATAAAAAATTAGAATGAGGAAGTTAATTACTACTACTGTTGTTTTTGAATTTATTAAATCAGGTATTACTGCTTTCCTTTGTAAAAAGATACTTAGGGTTAACAAATTAAAAAAAGTAATAGCCATCATCACTAATACAGAATAAACGAAGCAATCCATTTCATCAGGATTTCGCCTATGCTTTGATTTATAAACGCGATAGAAAAAATAATCTAATGGATTCATTTATTTATCCTTTGTTTTCTCCCGTAACTGCTCCAGTAAAATATTTATAGTTGATAAATGTGTCCGAAAGCTAAGCACTGCTAGCCTCAGCATAAAGCGGTCTTCGAGCATGGTGGATGAAATGAATACTCTTCCATCCTTTACAATTTCTTCCATCATCTTTTTGTTGAAAGCATTTGCGTCACCACTTTTAGGAATGAAACGATAGGAAGCCACCGATAAATCAGGGTAAGGGCCCATTTCAAAACCTATCTTCTTAACTTCAGAATAAAAATATCTTGCCAGCAATATCTTCTCTTCCAAACAAGCACGGAATGGTTTTAATCCTAGTAATTGCATAGGTAGCCAGAGCCTCAATCCACGGAAATGTTTTGTAAGTTCAGGAGATAAATCCGCCGGAGATAATTCTTCATCGGCGCTTAATGCATCCTGCATATAGTTGGCTTTATAGTATTGTGAATCCATCAAAGCCTGCCTTTTTTTAACCAATACCATTCCAAGTCCATAAGGTAAAAACAAACCTTTGTGCGGGTCCAATACTACGGAGTCTGACAATTCAATTCCTTTCAGAGCTTGCTTTCCATAATCTGTCAGTATGAAAAACCCTCCGTATGCTCCATCAATATGATACCAGAGACTATGCTTTTTGGCAATATTCCCAATGCTTTCCAAAGGGTCAATTGCGCCTACATCAGTATTACCGGCAGAAGCAATTACTAAAAACGGTATGAGGTTATTTTTTAAATCTTCCGCAATGGTTGTTTCAAGTGCGTCCGGCTTAATTCGATAGTTTTCATCCAACGGCAGGTAGCGAATAATAGCCTCTGAAAGCCCTGCTATCCGAATAGATTTAAATATGCAATGATGCGCTTGCGAAGAGACATATATCACAGCACGTTTTACTTTTTCCGAAGTAATTTTTTGCGCATCTCTTGCACATACTATAGCAGAGAGGTTGGCTATACTTCCTCCGCTGGCAAGGTTTCCCGCACAATCATTCGTGTAACCGATAAGTTCAGATGCCCATCGAATCAAACTATTTTCCATTCGGACGGCACCAGGCCCGGCAAAATAAATCCCGGCATAACGATTAGTAATGTCCGCCCAATAATCACCCAATGAAGAATAGTAAATACCTCCGCCCGGAATATACCCCAAATGCCCGCCCGACGCAGGGTTCAATCCGGATATATCAAGGCCGGTTTTAAGCGTATTCAATACCTCATTTAAAGGTTTTGGGCTTTCATTGACTGATAAATTTTCTAATATATTGCTTGATTCCCGCTCAGATACAAAAGCAGGGATCGTTTCAATATTGTCAATAAAACTTTCGGTATAATTGACAACTTCATCTCTTACTATTTTACGTAATTCAGGCGAAGGTTCCAACTCCTTAGCCGTCGTTTCGAGCGTGAGTATTTTTTCAATTTCAGATTCAGAATTCATATCAAAAATTAGCTATTCTTCACCAAATCAATCATCATTTCTTCCACTTCCGTAGAATTCCATTTCTCTGAAACATTGGAAGTTCCCAAGACCTTTTTCATTATCATATCCTGCTTTCTGCCACGTTCCAAAGCATAGCTATATGGCAAATCACTAAATGTAACCATAGAATAAAGCGGAAGCCATTTGTCAGGATGCTTGGTACTGAAATACGCTTCAATTTTCTTCTGCAAAATAAAATCAGGATGCGTAACAAGGTCGCGCATTTCAACAAAATTAGCTACGGCAAGGTCTGCAATAGCATCGGAGTTTGGTTTGCGCAATTTCTCTGTTTCTTCAAAAACCTTTTTCCATCCTGCCTCATCATGTGGATTCGTAAGGTACTTATCCATAATTTCATTTAGTGTTGTACAATCCTCAAAGCCACAATTCATGCCCTGTCCGTAGAAGGGAACAATAGCATGGGCAGCATCCCCGAGCAATAGCATTTTATCGTCAACACTCCAGGGGAAGCATCTTACAGTTACTAAAGAAGCTGATGGATTATTCGAGAAATCATCCAACAAAGTTGGCATTAATGGCACCGCATCCGGAAAAGTTTTATCGAAAAATTTCTTTGCTGATTCTTTCGTCGTCAAAGTAGAAAAGGATTCTTCCCCTTCAAACGGAAAAAATAATGTACATGTAAAGCTCCCGTCAATATTGGGTAATGCAATCATCATAAACTTGCCACGTGGCCAGATATGCAGGCAGTTTTTATCCATTGCAAACTCTCCATTTTTAGTTGGAGGGATATGCAATTCTTTATAACCATAGTCCAGATAATGTTGCGAATATTCAAATCTGTCGGTTGACAATTGCATTTGTAATCGTGCAGCCGAAAAGGCGCCATCAGTACCAAAAATGCGGGATGCATAAAAATGATTCTCCTGCTTTGTTACCGGATCTTCCACAATTAATGATGCCTCTTTTAAAGAAATACTTTTACAGCGTTTATTGAAATGTATTTTACTCCCTTTCTGCTCTGCAAGATCCATCAACAAGCAATTCAAACCAGCACGCGATACGGAATATATGGCCTGCCCCTCTTTCCCGTATGGAAGAAAATTTGTTTTGCCCTCTACATCATGCGTCATGCGGCCTTTCATAGGAATAGCAATCTTCATGATTTCATCTGCTATGCCAACACCTTTCAGTGCTTTCCAGCCGCGGTCAGAGAGCGCTAAGTTAATGGATTTGCCACCTGCCATATTTCCCACACGCATATCGTCTCTTCGCTCAAATAATTCTACTTTGTAACCTCGCTGCGACAAATAGATTCCAAGTAATGAGCCAACTAATCCGGCGCCTACGATTGCTATTGGCTTTTCATTCATATCTTATTCTTTTGATTTTTTCTCTCTGGCTTTTTTATAAATCATCACTGCCCCCCATAAGAGAAAAGCAAATAACAGGAATCCTATAATTCCCCAAATTGGACTCAAAGCCTCTTCTCCGGTATTGTGATGCCCATCACCAATAATTACAATAAATACTATTGTTACTAAAAAAATTGTTGCCAATTCATTCCATAAACGCAGTTGTGTGGATGTCCAGGTTATTTTATTTTTTGCTAGCCTGCGATAGGTTGCATGGTTTTGAAAATGATACAGGGTAAGTCCGAAAACGAAAGTCAGTTTAACTAGCAACCATGGCGGAATGTTCCACCCGTAAATATTGTAGAGCAATGTAATTCCAAAACCATATGTAAGAATTAATGATGGCCATGTAATACCATACCAAAGTCTTCGTTCCATAATTTTATACTGGTCCTGCAAAATCGTTCTTTCCGGTTCTTCTTTTTTTTCCGCCTCGGTGTGGTAAATAAACAAGCGAACAATATAGAATAGCCCTGCAAACCATGTAACGACAAAGATTATATGTAAAGGAAGTATATATATCATGGTTTATTTAGTATGGGATAAAATGCATTTTGAATATGACTCACTTTATAATTTTCCCCGTTTTTCATGACTGATAAAATATCAAAACGGCTTTCAAGCATCAGGTTTTTCTTTTCTAAATAGGCATTGGCAGCTTTTATAAGGTTCCTTTGTTTTTGCCTGTTTACAAATGCTTCAGGTTCTCCAAACATATTACTGGAGCGGGTTTTTACTTCAGCAATTACCAAAAAGAATTTATCTTTTGCAATGATATCTATCTCCTGATTACTGTGCCTCCAGTTTCTTTCCAATATTTCATAACCTATCGAACGCAAATAATTCACTGCTTCAGCTTCACCTTCTCCACCTGTTTTTTGTGTCTCATTCATCCGTGTAAAGATACATAAATCTTGTTTTCGCAGAATGTGATTAGGGAGTTACGCTGTTATTACCATTTCATTCCAAGATTGTAGAACACAAAGCTCCACATATCTCCAAATTCGTCAATCTGTTTAGACATGGGTTTTCCACCACCATGGCCTGCATTATGATCTATTCGAATTAAAACAGGCTCATCACCCTTTTGATGCGCCTGCAACGTCGCCGCAAACTTAAACGAGTGTGCAGGTACTACACGGTCATCGTGATCGGCAGTGGTGATGAGGGTTGCAGGATAGGCTGTATCATGCACATTATGCACTGGTGAGAATTTAATCAGATTATGAAATTGCACGGAATCATCGCTTGTGCCATAATCATTAGCCCATGACCAGCCAATGGTAAACTTGTGATAGCGTAACATATCCTGTACGCCTACTCCCGGCAAAGCCACTTTAGCCATATCCGGATGCTGATTGATGGAAGCACCAATCAACAAACCACCGTTAGACCGCCCGTGAATAGCCAATTTGCTGCGTGATGTATATTTATTATCTACCAAATACGTTGACGCTGCATAAAAATCATCAAACACATTTTGTTTGTTGAGTTTAGTTCCAGCTTCGTGCCATTTTTCGCCAAATTCGCCACCACCGCGGATATTAGGCACTGCGTAAACACCTCCATGTTCCAGGAAAAGCGCAGCCCCCGGACTGAATGCAGGCAATATGCTTATGTTGAATCCTCCGTAAGCATATAAAAAACATGGATTGTTTCCATCCATCTTAACGTCTTTTTTATGCACGATGTACATCGGTATTTTAGTTCCGTCTTTGCTTGGATAAAACACTTGTTCAGTAGTATAATCTTCACTCTTGAAACCATTGTCTGGCTTGGCAAATTGAGTGGAGTTACCAGTAGCTATATCATAACTGAAAATAGTTGGAAGCGTAATATAATTGGTGAACGAATAAAACACAATCGAACTCTTTTTACTTGCAGAAAAATCGCTGTTACCAAGTCCAGGCAGTTTGATTTCATTGAGCATTTTTCCACTCATGTCATATATATAAAGCCTTGTCTTTACATTATCCAGATAGGATGCAATAATCTTGTCACCTGATAAACCCACGCCCTGCAATAGATTTTCTTGCTCAGGCAAAACATTTTTCCAGTTAGCGGAATCCGATTTAGTTATGTCAACCCATACCAGGCGGTATTTAGATGCTCCCTTATTAGTATAGACTAACAGCTGGTTTCCATTGTCGTCAACCACTAAATTGTCGCTGGTGAAATTGGTTACTACCGGCACAAACGCGGCATTCGGCTTGGTAAGGTCTTTCACCGAAAAAGCATTATTGTCCGATGCTTCTTCAAAGTGGACTACCAGGTATTTTTCATCATCGGTGGTATATGCACCCAGCGTGCGTTTCGGGTGTTGTTTGTCTTCGTAAATTAGTTTGTCGGCGCTTTGCGGAGTACCTACTTTGTGAAAATAAATCATCGGATTTTGGTTAGATGCTACAAGCACCGCACCCTTTGCCGGAGCGGCATAGCGGGTGTAGTAGAAGCCATCGCC
Source organism: Bacteroidia bacterium (assembly GCA_035484895.1). GTDB lineage: Bacteria > Bacteroidota > Bacteroidia > JABEUT01 > JABEUT01 > JABEUT01. The sequence continues at coordinate 11,808 of DATHOL010000161.1, forward strand.
TTGCCAGCCAAGTTCCGAGAATTTGCTATAGTTGAGGGTATCGTTCAGTTGTTTTCCGCTTGCAATATCAATTACGTAAAACTCGTTCCAGTCAGAGCCGGCGCGGCTTATACCGTATGTCAAATATTTCTGATCGTTGGAAACTGCAATTGCATAAATGGAAACCGTACCGTCTTTAGCCAATGTATTCGGGTCGAGCAATACCTTGGGAGTGCCCGTCAATCCTTCCTGAACATAGAGTACGCTTTGGTTTTGGCTGCCATTGTTTTTGTAGTAAAAAACATACTTGCCTTTGGTAAAAGGAACGCTGTACTTCTCATAATGGTAAAGCTCTGTAAGCCTCTTCTTCAGCGAATCGCGGAAGGTTATTTTCGAAAGATAGTCCTGTGTCACCTTATTTTCCGCGGCTACCCATTGTTCCACTTCTGCGGCGGTATCGTTCTCGAGCCAGCGGTAAGGGTCAGCGACCTTTACCCCAAAATAATTGGTTACTGTATCTACCTTGCGGGTTTGCGGATAGGTCAGTTTGCCTGTAGATACTGTGGTTGCGGGTTGGTTGCAGGCTGCAAGCAACAGCAGGCCTAGTGAGAATGGGTATAGCTTCATACTGTTTTTTTAAATGAAGCACGAAAGTAGGAAAATAATAGCTAACGGGCTTATGGCTTATAGCCTAAAAACCGACGTTTTTCTTGCGATTTTGAAAAAACTGAAATGTCACGGTTTTATACCTATCAGAAAATGACAAAAAACGCTGTAGCCTTTATGGGGTAAGGGTTAGAGGCATGTCACGGTTTTTTAACACTTTGTGACATATTTTTTAACAGGCAAATGCCAAGCAAATGCAAGGCAAATGTCCGAGCCGGACCGGCAATTATTCAAAGACACTAATTAGCGGTACCGACTTAGAGTCAGATTGGGGTATT
>DATHOL010000162.1:0-3032 GCA_035484895.1 Bacteroidia bacterium
ATTGAACGTGATTAAAACAAAGTCGCCATTTGCAATTGGTGCGGTTATAAAGGCTGCCAATGCTTTTGATGAAACATCCAAAGGATTTGAAGCAGAGTTGACGGAATTCGGAAAATGTTTTGCTTCCGAAGAAATAAAAGAGGGTATAAGCGCGTTTTTAGAAAAACGCAAAGCCGTTTTTCATAAAAGCTAATAGTAGTAGCTAATTTATATTGAAACCACTCAAAGATCTAGTAGGGCAAACAGTAGTATATGGGCTTCCGGTTATTGTTGGAAGGTTACTAAGTACTCTATTAACTCCTTTATATACCTACCATCTGGTTACCGGTGAATATGGAAAGATATCGTACCTGTTTGCCTATATTTCATTTATCAACATCCTTCTTACGTATGGGATGGAAACCTCTCTTTTTAATTTTTCACGGTTAGAGGAAAATAAAAAAAGGGTTTATAGCACCATCCTTTTATCAGTAACCGCTACTTCTATATTATTCATTGCTTCCATTGGAATTTTCAGTAAAACACTTGCCGGATGGATGCATTTATCGGAACATCCTGAATATATTACCTGGTTGGCAATTATTGTCAGCATTGATGCAGTTTCCGCAATTGCATTTGCCAAATTAAGGCAATTGAACAAGGCAAAGAAATTTGCAATTATTAAGTCCCTGAATATTTTTATCTGCATTTTCTTCAATTTGTTTTTTATTGTAATATGCCCTAAAATATATGGGCATCCCGACAATTTTCTGTACTCATTTGTCCAATCCTTTTATAATCCCAATATGGGGGTAGGCTACATCTTAATTTCCAATATTATGGCAAGTGGTGCCAGCCTGTTAATGTTGCTCCCTGACATGATCAAAGCAGGTATTGATTTTGATTCCGTATTGTTGAAAAGGATGATGCCTTACGCCATGCCGCTTGTATTTGCAGGCCTTGCCGGAATGATAAATGAAACATTTGATCGCATTTTACTTCAATACTTATTGCCCAAAGATATCAGTTGGGAGCAAGGAGGAATTTACAGTGCGTGTTATAAAATCTCCATTATAATCACCATGTTTGTGCAGGCGTTTAAGTATTCTTCCGAACCTTATTTCTTTGCCAATGCAAAAGAGAAGGACTTTGCAAAAACATTTGCTTTAATTCTTAAATATTTCATTGTAGGTTGCCTGTTGGTTTCACTCGGAACACTTCTTAATCTTTCCTGGATAAAATACTTTATTAATGAACGGTACTGGAGCGGGCTTAAAGTTGTTCCCATTCTATTATTGGCCAATGTGTGCCTCGGAGTATTCTATACACTTTCCACCTGGTATAAACTGAGCAGTAAAACACTTTATGGTGCTTACCTTACAATAATCGGTGCAATTATCACTATCGCATTGAATTTTTACTGGATTCCTAAGATAGGATATATGGGCTCAGCATGGGCTACATTGATTTGCTATGCTACAGTTATGGTTATTTCTTACTTCATGAGTCGTAAACAATTGCCTGTTAAATATGATTTCAAACGCATAGGAATCTACTTTGGTTTATCGCTAATTTTGTACTTTTTAAGTTGTCAACTGCGCATAGATTCGAGAGTATTGTCGTTAATAGTTAATAATGGTTTAATACTTATATTCGTAGTTGTAGTCTACTTTATGGAAAAGCCGTCATTTGCCATACTTAAGAAACTGAAAAAATAATAAGGATGAAAGTTAAAATAGTAAATAAATCGAAACACCCGTTGCCACAATATGCAACGGTTGCATCTGCGGGTTTTGATGTACGCGCCAATATTGATGCCCCTATGGTTTTGAAATCTATGGAAAGGGCATTAGTACCTACCGGATTATTTATGGAACTATCAGAAGGACATGAAGCACAGGTACGCCCCCGCAGCGGGCTTGCCTTTAAACATGGCATTACAGTTCTTAATTCGCCCGGCACTATTGATGCCGATTACAGAGGTGAGTTGAAAGTGCTGCTGATTAATCTTTCCAAAGAAGATTTTGCAATTAATGACGGAGAACGTATTGCTCAGGTAATAGTTGCAAAGCATGAGCGAGTAGAGTGGGAAATAGTAGAACAGTTAATGGAAACCGAGAGAGGCGCGGGTGGTTTCGGGCATACGGGTAAACATTAATAATATAAAAGTATAAACTAAAAGATAGCATTTATGAAGTTGATTATTCCAATGGCAGGTATAGGTAAACGGATGAGGCCGCATACATTAACAGTTCCAAAACCATTATTGCCGGTTGCCGGCAAGCCTATGGTACAGCACCTTGTGGAAGATATTTCCGCCTCCATTAAAAAAGATATAGAAGAAATAGGATTTGTAATCGGGCATTTTGGCAAAGAAGTGGAAAATCATTTGCTGAGTATTGCCGAAAATCTGGGAGCAAAAGGAAAAATATTTTACCAGGAAGAAGCGTTGGGAACTGCACACGCTATAATGTGTGCCTCGGAATTACTGGAAGGCAATGTGGTAGTTGCATTTGCCGATACCCTTTTCAGAGGCGAGTTTACTGTCGATACATCGAATGAAGGAACAATTTGGGTTCAAAAAGTAGAAGACCCAAAACCATTTGGAGTAGTAAAACTTGACAAGGATAATATAATAACTGATTTTGTTGAAAAACCGCAGGAGTTTGTTTCGGACCTAGCTATAATTGGCATCTATTATTTTAAAGATGGTGCTTACCTGAAAAGGGAAATGCAGTATTTATTGGATAATAATATCAAAGAGAAAGGTGAATTCCAATTGACGAATGCACTGGAGAATATGAAGCAGAAGGGAACTAAATTTTGTGTGGCTCAGGTAAGTGAATGGCTCGATTGCGGTAGTAAGGATAATATGCTGCACACGAATAAACGATTACTCGAGACTAAAAAATCGTCTAAACACCCAAGTGCTCAAATAATAAGTTCTACCGTTATTGAACCTTGCTACATTGGTGAAAATACAACCATAATTAACTCCGTAATTGGTCCATTTGCATCTATTGGTAGTAACAACCATATTGAAAACTCAATTA
>DATHOL010000163.1:0-6071 GCA_035484895.1 Bacteroidia bacterium
GTGAAAGTACTGATTTTACAGAGATAGACTGCGTTTGCTTAGATGATTATTTTAAGAATGGAGACACGGTGGATGTAGTTAAAACCGATACGGAGGGCTATGATTATTTTGTAATCAATGGAATGAAGGAATTAATTAAAAGGTCGAAAAATCTTGTGTTGATAACCGAATTCTGGCCTTTTATGCTGACAAAATCAGGGGTGAAACCGGGCGATTTTATTCAGCAATTAAAGGATATGGGGTTCAAACTTACCTTTATGGATGACAATGCCGATAAGATATACGATGACATGGTTACCGAAAGGTATTACTATACAGATATAATTGCTGTCAAGTCTTCTGCATAAGTAAAGTAAGCATGATTAGAAAAATTGTCCGAAGGGATACCTTTGGGACCGGCACTCCGCTTTATGTAATAGTGCTTGTTAATTTGGCACTCAAGCTGTTCATGTTTTGTTATATCTCTCCATGGGATAAAAGCGTTGAAAATTCTAAAATAGTTATTGGCGACTCCAAAGGCTATGAGCAGGTAGCAGAGCGGCTTTTGGTTAATCATACGTATGCTCCGGCCAAAGATACCATCAACATAAATACTTTTTCAGAGTATAAAGCTACCGGTTATACCATGTGGTTTCCCGATTGCTGGATGATGCCTGTCTACCCGACTTTTCTGGCTGCCATATATTCTATCACAGGTATAAAACCCTGGATTGCCATACTGATTCAGATATTCTTAAGCTTAATTTCGGTGGTATTAGTTTATAGGATATGTAAACTATTATTTGAAAATAGTAAAGTAGCAACTATAGCCGCACTCCTTTTTGCCATTGATATACATTCCATATATAGCGCGAATGAAATGCTTACAGATACGTTGTTTGTATTGTTACTACTGGCAGGTATTTATTATTTCATTAAAGGAATGAAATCGGATAAAATTGCATTAATTTGTTTAGCTGCACTATTTATGGGCCTGGCTTGCTTAACTCGGTTATTGGTGCTTATATACCCCGTTGTGCTGGTATTTATTTTATGGGTTTTCTCTAAACAAAAATTCCAATGGAAATTGAAAGCGATTTTGTCGTATGCATTGATTTTCGGACTTCTTACCGGGGTATGGTCGTATCGTAATCATAAAACGTATGGACAGTGGGAACTTACTGCGCATGGCGGTTGGACGTTACTTATGTTTAACACCAGTTTAACGAAATCAAAGGTAACACATGAAAATTTAGACAGCATACGGGTCGGATTTCAAAAGCAGGCCGATTCATTAGGCTACAGGAAATCGAAAGATATATTTGCCCAATCGGAAATATACCAAGGCATTGCAACGGATTATATTAGGAAGCATAAAGCAACCTATGTACTAACAAACATGCAGGGTTGTATAAATATGTTCCTGGCGCTTGGCAATCGGGGCATGGCAAATACGTTGGGCTGGACAAAAACCGCTCCGGAGGGGACTTTTGCGGAAATATCTGCGGATAGAATCAAGCAGAATTTCAGTTCCAATATCAGGGAATCTGTATTAGGCTTATTAATTATTCTAATTATGGCCATTCAATATATGGGTGCTGTATATGGAATAATTAAACTCATCAAGATTCGGAATTGGATGCTCCTGAGTTTATTTTTTCTGACAATAGGATATTTCTGCATTGTTACAGGAATACTGGGCAATTATCGTTTCAAGTTGCCTGTTGTACCTTTGATTTGTGCAGTTGCGGGATATGGATATGTGAAATCAAAAAGTGAAAACAAGAAATTCTCAACTCAAAACTAAAACTTTATGATAAAAGCAAAAGTAACCCTCGGCCCGGTTGATTATGGAATGGTAGCGGAAGTAAGGCATCATAAATTAATAGCTGATGAACAGCCACACAGTGGCGGACAAGACACAGGCCCTGCTCCGCAAGAATATTTATGTGTTGCTTTGGCATCGTGCACTACGGCTACCATGAAAATGTATGCCAACCGCAAGCATTGGAAAATAGACTCAATAGCTGTGGAAGTGGAAAAGGAAACGACTGAAGATGGTAAAAATATTTTTAAAAGAACCCTGCATATAAAAGGCCCGCTTGATGATGAGAAAATGAACCGCCTGATGCAAATAGCCAATGTTTGCCCGGTGCATAAAATATTGTCGCAGGCAAATACAATAGAGACGGTTTTCGGGAAATAATTATTCCCTCAAATCCTCAATCTCAACACCCGGATATTTACTCTTATCAAAAGTAAAGCTGGCGTCGCTTAATGCAGTATTAGGAACAAACTTATCCACTGAAATAACTTGTGTGGTGCCGTCTTTCATCAATACAGTAATTTGCACTAATTGGTTCTTTACCTTATCAATAAATAGCCTCAGGGTATGGTACTTTTCTTTTTCCGGATGCTTTGGGTAAAGGTCGATGCATTCGCATAGCACATTGTTTACTTTTTCTTCATCTACAAAACGGCTCTTAAAGCCCTTATCATAAAAACTGAAAATAGTGGAGGGTGATAAGCCTCCTCCTTCTTCGGCAGAAGCATCTACCTTATTAATCTGTACTTCGTTGGCGTCTTTCAGGTATGTCCATTTGGTAATGCTATCGCAGAACACTAATTGGTTTTTAATGTCCAGTTTATATTTTGCTCCTTTTGACCAGAGTATTCCTTTCTGTGAATCACCTGGTTTTTTGTCTTTGCCATATTGAGTTATAGTAAACTCGGCATTAATGGTTTTATAAGTCTTGGTTTTTTTGCTTACATTCTGAAGTATCCCTGTTGCCTTGGCATCAGGAGTTTCTGCATTTTGAGCAATTACAGCTATTGCGAATACACTAAGTATAGAAGAGATGATGAGTTTTTTCACAGGTTTTGATTAGATAGAAGACTCAAAAGTACGAAAATATGCTGTTAGCATGAAGTTGAAATGAACTAGTTTGGTCCTTAATTGCTTCAATAGCCTTATTTTTGGAAAAATTAACAATTTGCAGAGTGTGAACGACTGGAGACAAAAGCTATTAGCATGGTACGAAGCAAACAAGCGGGATTTGCCCTGGCGGAATATCAAAGACCCTTATAAAATATGGCTCTCGGAGGTTATATTGCAGCAGACCCGTGTTAACCAGGGTTGGGAATACTACCTGCGGTTTGTTGAGAAATACCCAACTGTTAAAGACTTGGCAAACGCACCCGAACATGACGTTTTGAAGCTTTGGCAGGGACTTGGGTATTATTCCCGTGCAAGGAATTTGCATTTTGCCGCAAAGTCAATCGTTAAGGAGCATAAAGGGAAATTTCCCAGTGAGTATAAAACCATTCGCGCTTTGAAAGGAGTAGGGGATTATACCGCCGGAGCTATTGCCTCCATTGCCTTTGACCTGCTGCATCCGGCAGTAGATGGAAACGTAATGCGTGTTTACTCCCGCCTGTTTGGTATAACCACCCCTATTGATTCTACGGAAGGCAAAAAGCGCATTTTTGAAACGGCTGTCGAGTTATTGCCCAAGAAAAATCCCGGAACTTATAACCAGGCTGTAATGGAACTGGGTGCAATGGTATGCCTGCCTGCTAAGCCCGATTGCCTTAACTGTCCGGTGCAAGATGCCTGTTATGCTTATTCACACAAAAGCATTTCAAGTTTTCCGGTTAAGGAAGGAAAAACAAAAGTGAGAAACCGGTATCTAAATTATTTGGTAATTACACAAGGAGATAAGTTACTGGTGAGAACCCGCAAGGGTAAAGATATCTGGCAAGGATTGCATGATTTTCCGATGATAGAAAGCGATAAGGCGATAATCCCATCCAAATTTTTGAAAGATAAAAAATGGGAAGAAGTTATTCACCTTGCAAAACTGCTAATTAAAGATGTATCGGAAGAGTATGTGCATATATTGAGCCACCAAAAGCTATTTGCAAAGTTTTATAATATGGAAGCCACAGGTAAAATAGCCAAACTCCCTGCCGATTGCTTTTGGATAAAAATAAAGGATATTGAAAATTATGCTGTACCGAAACTGATTGACCTTTATATTCGCAAGAAGTTATTACTCACCCTATAAAAAGCGACCAAATGATTATATACAATGTAACTATAAATGTGGATGACACTATTCATCTGTCATGGCTTGAATGGATGCGAAACGAACATATTCCGGCAGTATTGAGTACCGGCTTGTTTTCAGGTTACCGCATTTGCCGCCTGTTGGCTATAGAAGATGAAGGCGCTACCTATTCCATTCAATATTCATGCAATAGCTTGGTGGAATACAACGAGTATAAAGAAAGACATGCACCTGGTCTGCAAAAAGAAATGGCAGGGAAATTTAAAGACAAGTTCACGGCTTTTCGGACACTTATGGAGGTGGTTGAATAAGTTATTAACATAAATGGTATGTATGCTGCTGACTATCAATGGAGATATTATATTGAAATGTTTTGCCATTTTAAGGTATCAGAAAATAAAATACAACTATATTTGATACTTTAAATCATTCACGTATATGAAGAAATGGAGCATTATTACAAGTTTGTTATTTATAAATACTTTTCTGTTTGCTCAGAAAAGTAATGTTGTTGATAACGCCGGAGCGGGTATAAAATCATTTAATGCAAACCAGGCATTTCTATCAGGTGATATTACCCGGGCCTTGAAATTATATACGGAAGCTAATTCCGAAAAACCAAACGATGCCGCTATTCTTTACCACATAGGGCAATGTCATTATGCTCTGCAGGAATATGACCAGGCAATGGATTTTTTGCAAAAATCGGAAAATACAGACAGTAACGGGCATGCCGATATACATCTTACGCTTGGATTGGTTTACTTACAGGAAGACCAGGTGGATAATGCCATGAAGGAATTAATATGGCATAAAAGAAGATACATGGATGACCCCAAGAAAATGAAGGACGATGAGATAGACCATTTGATTGGCGAATGTGCCACAGCAAAACAATTGGAGGGGCATCCTGTGAATGTGAAAATAAAAAATGCAGGCGAGGCTATCAATTCAGAACAGGATGATAAGAGCCCATCCATTACCGCAGACGGGTCAACACTTATATTTACTTCTATTCGCACTTTAATGGTTGGTAATATGAAACCATCTAAGGATCCATCTATGGTTTTTGATAACGTATATATGTGCAAATGGGATAGCGCAAAAAATGATTGGGGGCTTTCATATCCTATTACAGGTGATGTTAACGAAGCATATGCACATACCTCATGCACCAGTATCTCTCCGGACGGAAATTTTATTTTTCTATACAAAAACAATGCCAACGGCCCATCTAAAGGAGGCGATATTTATATGTCAAAAAAGTCGAAAAATGGTAAATGGGCCGCTCCGGTTACACTCGGAAAGCCTGTAAATACCAGTTATTATGAAGACGGAGCATGTCTCTCACCGGATGGTAATACCATTTATTTTGTTAGCGAAAGGCCGGGAGGATATGGCAGAGCCGATATTTATAAAGCGGATAAAATTAGCAGGCTGGAGTGGGGAAAACCGGAGAATCTGGGTCCCGTGGTAAACAGCGATTATGACGAAGGTGCCCCTTTTATGGCTCCGGACGGGCATACCCTATTTTTCAGTTCCGACGGGCATAACTCTATGGGCGGATACGATATTTTTAAAACCTACATGAACGACAGCGGTAAATGGGTTGCTCCAATAAACCTGGGCTATCCTATCAATACCGTAAATAATGAAAAAGGATTTACCATAACAGGCGATGCCCGGACCGCCTATTTCGCCAGCGACCGTAAAGGTGGCATGGGTAAAAGGGATATATATATGGCCGACCTCACCAATTACTCACTGCTGGCAAGTGATAATGGTAATGCCAAAGGTAAAGGATATTCCGTTTTAAGAGGAAAGGTTACCACATCCAAAGGTGAGCCGGCAGAAGATGCCAAGGTTACGGTTACCGATAGCGCAGGAGCCAAAGTAGCAGAGTTAACTACGAGCTCTGATGGATTTTATTTCATTACCCTTAAAAGCAATGAGAAATTTAAAATAAAAATTTCGTTGAAAGGATTTAAGTCCGCATCTAAGCCAATCAAATTACCCGAGTCT
>DATHOL010000164.1:0-10195 GCA_035484895.1 Bacteroidia bacterium
GGGTGCGAAGTTTTGACGATTTTTAACAGAAAATGACGGCTTTTGACAATTTTTAAGCGGTTTTGAAGCTAAAACAAGGACTCTTAATCTTTGGGTCGTGGGTTCGACCCCCACCGGGGTCACTAAACGAAAGAGCCTAATAAACAAACGTTTTTAAGGCTCTTTTTCGTTTTTACAGAGCCGCATAGAATTTTCGGGTGCGGTGGAGGTGCGGTCTCGGGTGCGGTTTTCAAAAGACAAAATAGCGTTCCAATAAGATTTACAGGCAGTTGTCCTAAAAGACTGGGTGCGGTTTATTTTGCTCGTAAAGAGATAATATAAAATATCTTTCGAGGGGTTTAGCATGCTTCTTTCTTCCCCTCTTCCCAATCAAAGTAGAAGAGTTTGTCATCCCCTGCTACTTTCCTAAGATCATTCTCCATTCCTGACAACGTGGCACAAAATATACCGGCTCCGTGGTTTATATTCCCCGAATCGCAGTAATCAAATTCGAGTGAATGCAGGGTGACATTCTTTACCTTTTTAGAAAGAATATTCTTTACTATTTTGGTTATTTCATTGTTTACATATTCTGTTTTTGTTTCAAGTACATTGACAACATGAGATGATTCTTCCCCCGGCTTTAAAAGATATACGGCAAGTTCACCGAGTGGAATCTCTAATTCCCCTTGTAGCGATATTTTTTCTTGTTGCGTTTTAGGCATACATTATTTTTCATCCTCCTCTTCCCTTTCTATTACAGGAAAAGTGGGATTATTCTCTAACACATAAAAATTAGTAAACGGTTGGTGGAACATTCTAATATACATTCGACCATCTGGGGCAGTTTTAAGAATACCGGCCTTGTAAAATTGCCTCTTCTTTTCCCCGTCTTTCTCATAAATCCTCATCGTATAAATACCTAATACTTGCATATATCTTTAATTTTTAATATTTCTGATAATGGCTGTGCGACTACACAGCTATGAAAAGAGAATAGTACAGAGGAAAGTTTGCAACTAGTAATAGTTTTTGAACCAAATTCAACCTGGCGCGCAATTCAAATACTATATATAGCCAAAGCACTTTAAGTGGAGCATATTGTAGTTCACAAAAAACATGGACTGTGATAAAATAAATTCACGACACAAAGGGTTAGAATACGATAATAATCTTGTACCTGATGAGGGGCAACCAGACCTTTTGTGTCGTAACAAAGAGTCGTTAGGTTGCCCCTCTTTGGGCGTTAGTGAGGTTGTTTTAACGGAAGAAACAATCCGCGCGGTCAGGAAATTAGGCGATGTATTGAGAAGAATACATGACCGGTTAATTTCAGAAGGTTATGTTTTGGAAAATGGGGAGTTTGTTAAATCAAATGACACAACAACAAATCCAACTGAATAATGAAGAGGAAGAACAAATCCTAAAAGATATAACAAGCGGGAGGTATAAAGATACTTATCTGATGTATAACAGGAAAAGCACGGATGAGCCGAACAACCAAAAAAACTCTATTAGATACCAGAAAGCAGAAAATGCACGGTTAATTTTACGGGAACACTTGCCAATTGCTCCTATCACTTTGCCGGGGTTTTGTTCAGACGGCATTATTTCAGAAAGACATTCAGGATTCAAAGAAGATGCTGCTTTAGTATTTGGCGAGGAAGGCACTGTACAATATCGTATTGAACGCCCAAAATTTTATCGTTTAGTGCAATTTTTAAGCTTGGGATATTTTAAAGGAATAGTGGTTCTTTGTTGGGACAGGGCAAGCCGAAACGATGGTGATAATACTGTTATCGGGAAATTAATGAAACAAGGCGTTGATTTCCGTTTCGCATTGGCGAGCTACGAAAAGACAAGTTCAGGTGCGCTTCATATGGATATTGATGGAATGTTTGCTATACATCATTCCCGTGTTACAAGTGAAAAAGTTAAATTAAATATTAAAATGAAAAGAGATCAAGGGGTTTGTATTCATAAAGCCCCTGTAGGTTACCTGAATCTTGGGAAAATGGAGGAAAAGCCTCTTGACCCAACGAGGGCTCCCATTATTAAAAAGATGTTTGAATTATATGCTACAGGCGAATGGAGTATTGCCGATATTTTACGCTGGGCAACTGAACAGGGTTTTACCATGCCCCCCTCACGCAATCGAAGAACAAAGGAAGAAATGTTACAGGAGGAAGATGATGACGAAGAGGACGACCTGAAAAAAATTGAGAGGAAAGCAATTTGCCGCATTCCATCTACAAGTAGTACATACAATATCCTTACCAACCATTTTTATACTGGCGAAGTGTTGAACAGCAAGGGCGAATATATACCAAGTACAAGCCATGAAGCTCTTGTCTCAAAGGAGATATTTGAACAAGTACAAAAATTACTAACAAGAAAGAAAGTAAGTATTCACTATGAAAAACTGAAAATATATCCTTTCAGAGGATTGGTACGTTGTGCCAAATGCAACCGTGTGTATACCCCATACACAAGAAAAGGTATTAACTATTTCGGAAGCCGATGTGATAAAAAATGCAGCAACGGAAAAAAGAATATCAATTTAAAGCACCTTACAGAAGCATTTGATGCAATAATACAAAAACTATATTTTACCGAAAACGAATTGGAGCGGTTTGAAGAGGCAGAAAGCACAGATATTGCAGTATTTGAAGTTAAAAGGCATGCGGAGTTAGAAATTAACGAAAGGAAAAAGAAGAAGATACGGGAAGACCTAGCCTATATTAATTCTAATCGATTGATACTGCTCAAAACCGGCGCATATACGCCGGAGGCGATAGTTAAAGAGGAAAGCGACCTAAACCACCAATTAGAGGTTTTGCAGGACGAGGAACGCATATCTGACGTATCCATGAGGGAAACCATGAAGGAACTCATAAAACTTTCCGAACTGCTGAAACTCGTACATTCATGCTATAAAAGGGGTAATTCGGCAGAAAGAGAGGAAATAGTGAGAATTCTATTTTCCGAACTTTTATTTGACGAAACGGGCTTGAAATATAAATGCAAAAGAGAGTTTCAGGCTTTTGAAAGCCGTTTTATACAATCATGTGAGCTTACAACGTGGCTTTCCGAACTGTTAAAGTATTCGACATATATAAGACAGGGTATCAAAGAACTTGAGCTTTATCAATAAATTCCCAACATTAAATGGATGAAAATCTAATGAGGAGCGGCAGCAGTATCCCTGACAATGATGTGTTCTGCTTGAGCCTGTCTCAATTCTGACAAGATTTGGTTTATCGCAATATCTATCGGGCGTAATTTATTTTCCCCTTTAGGGGGATTGTATAAATTTTGGTATAGGAATCGAGCAATGTAAAGATTCTGTAAAGCGTTTTCCCAGTTATTGTTATCGAAATTTTCTTTACCTATTTTATAAATGCTGTCAATTTGTCTATTGGTAATTTGTTGAGCTTTTATTGGTAAGCTTAAAGCAATTATAAGAAAAAATAGTATTGTTCTCATGTGTTTATTTTATTAAATCTGGAAGTATAGATTTAGAAACTGTATCCTTTGATTGAGTTTTGTTCTTTGCAGATTCTCCCAAATACTGTTCAAAATCTAAAGGTTGAAATATTGCAACGCAAATAATAACTGCACCAAAAAGTGCAAAAAAGATCCCCGGACCGATTTTTTTTAAGTAAATCTTAGTCTTAAATCCTTCGAACTCTACTTCTCCTTCGTTTGAATATATACCTTTTAGGAATAATTTAAACCCTAGTAAACAGAATAAACTACCACATAATAAGCAAGAAATCTTGTAAATGGTAATAAGAACAGCCAACTTATAAAGAGTTTCTCCCATCAGTAGAGTTTTGCATTTACAAAGATAAATATTTTTTTAGATAAATTTTAGGATTCCATTATGCCATTTCTGCAATCCTCATAATCGTATTAAAACATTCTAATTAATTGTGTCAATCCTCACCTTTGGAACGTAGTTCCAAATCTATTTCTATTGCAGTAAACCTACCTGGTATAAGGTAATTTCTATGTCAGGTGGCAAAAGTTACACGCCGAACCGGCTCATAAAATATCGCAAGAATATGCGCTACTCGCAACAATATGTGGCGAGAAAATTAAAGCTGTCCTCGTCCAGCGTTCTTTCAAAGTGGGAGAAAGGCATAAGCCGTCCGGGCCTTGAAGACTTGCTTAAATTATCACTTCTTTATAATACGCTCGTGGAGGAACTATATGCAGAGTTCAGAGAAGCACTTCGGGATGAATTGCAATTACATATTCAACAGCATGGACAATAGACAAACAATTTTAGCGATTAGCCCAGGAACGAGCTTACTTGGCTTTGCGGTATTACGGCATGGCGTGCTTGTAGATTATGGGGTTAAAGCATATATGTGGAAATGGTCGAAAGGCAAATCACTTCATATTGCCAACTCCGTTAAAAAATTGACGGAGCAGTATGCTCCGGAAACAGTCGTCATTAAAGTGGCGGACATTGCAAGTCCGTCAAAAAATGTTGAACTGATCGTTGCAGGGATTGAAGAGATGGCAGAAAAGAAAGGCGCGAAAGTTTTTAAATGCGCCTTACAAGATATTAAACAAGCATGTTGCAATGGTGAAGATACCGCCGAAGAACTTTATGCTACTTTAATGAAACAATATCCGGAACTTTCATTTATTGAAAAGTTAGGATTAAATGGGTACTTCTATTACGGAAAAATGTTTGAAGCCTTAGGAGCAATTATATACTACCTCTCTGAGATTTGATTATTTGCTTCCCGTTCCAAATCTATTTCTACTGCGCTCCCCTATTCCCACATATACTGCCTGGGAATCTTAATTATTTAACAATTAAATACTCAACAGTATGAAAAACAAACGTTCTTCAAAAAAGAAAGGTGTAAGTGTTGCACCTAAAAAAAACCAACCGATTACTAAAGCATTGGCAGTAGTGGAAGAAAAACCTATGCAAGTTGCCGCAGTTCCAAGCCCACATCCGATCCTTTCCGCACCGGATGTAGATTTTAGAAACTCCTTTGTATTAACCGAAAAAGGCAATCTCTTTCCCATTATTCTTGAGCCATTTTACAGTGGCGCCACCCCGGTTCAAAAGCATTTTAATGGGGCGGAAGAAATACTGGATATATTGCTCCAGAACCGGCAAACGCTGTTTGGGAAAAACAGCCTGCTCATCAATGAGCGGAAAGAAAAGCATCTTGAATGGCTTGGGGTTTTCAATTTCGATGCCATCCTCTTTGACTTCAGGGACATCATATATCCCAAACTGTATTTAGCCTTTATCACAGTTCCTAAGGAAAACTATGTAAATCTCTTCTTCCGCATCACTGACTTTTTCGCTTTTATTAAACATCCTGAAGCCAGAAGGATGATTATTGAGGTTCTTAATAAGGCTATAACGGAAAATGAGGAGTTGAAGAAGGAACTGCAGGCCAAAATCGGAAACACTAGTATTACAGATTTCTTAGAGAAAATGCTTTGTAGCATGCTGAATATCCTTTTGATTATGGAAAGCTACTGGCAGGAACTCCCACTTTTTCAGAAGACCTATTCAGAAACTTGGGGGGAATATGTAAAGCCAATGGTAATACAGAAGTTTGTCCGCAATGGGGATTCACTTGTTGCCGTTGAGCCGACATTTGATGCACTCCGTAATACGAAGAAGAAAAAGGCGGATAAGGTTATACGGACAACGGAGGAAGATCATTTGATGGGAGTGTCAGAGACTGTGAAAGGGATATATATGAAGATTAAAACGGAGTTGATTAAAGAGGACAGCTCCCTACAGTTTAATCCAAAGAGTATCTACATTTCCCTGCGGAAAGACCGGAACCTTGCATTTTTTCATCTTAGAAAGCAAAGTATTTACCTTGTGGTAATGTGCGCTGAAAAACAGGTGCGGAAAACAATTAAACACAATGTTATAAAAACCCTGCCTGATTCAGTAAAGAAGTTTTGGAACGGAGAAAGCGCAGGGATAGTAATTGAACGGGCGGATAATGTGCAGGAAATTATCGGCTTGCTGAAGAGGATTATTAAAGAATAGTATGCAGGAAGATTCCAAACGCAGAAAGAAAGTGTATTATGCTTTTCGTCCTTCAGTTTCCCGCCTCGCCAAGAAGCCCTGCGGAAAACGGTATCCTGTAATCCACTTGGCGGGCAATTATCTTGCGGAATCAGGAGGTTTTATGATTGGCGATGCAATTGAGGTTTATGTAAAGAGAGGAAAGATTGTGATTACTAAAGTATGAAAACCAAAGCCCAACAGAAATGTCGGGCTTTTCTATTCCTGCTATTTAATTTCACAAAATATTTCTAACCTAACGTGTCACGAATGGTTTTAAAATTTTCTAATGCACTTTCAATATTTTCGACAATTTCAGTTATTAAGGTATCAGGAGAAGGTAAATTTGCCAAATCTATAACGCTATTATCTTTTAACCAAAAAATATCTAAGTTAGCTTTATCTCTTTTTACAATTTCTTCGTAACAATACTTTCTCCACCTTCCTTCCTTATTTTTTTCGCTCCAAGTCTCCTTGCACCTTGACCTATTGGAAGCCTTAAAACAAGAAACAAAGTTCATTAAACTATCAAACTGTAGGGGGTTATGCTTCGGAGTATGGTGAACGTTTGTTCTATAATCATAGTACCATATTTCATTAGTAGATGGAGATTTAGTTCGCTTTTTTGTTTCAAAAAAAAGCACATTAGCTTTAACCCCTTGAGCGTAAAAAATGCCTGTAGGCAATCGTAAAATAGTATGTAAATTGACATCTTCTAATAATTTTTTTCTAATACTTTCTCCTGCTCCTCCTTCAAAGAGAACATTATCTGGAAGAACAACTGCAGCCTTTCCTCCTTCAGGCTTTAGCATAGTGACTATATGTTGTAAAAAAGCCAATTGTTTATTACTTGTTGTAACCCAAAAATCCTTTCTTAAATGAAAACCTTCCTGCTTAGCCTTTTTTTCATCATTTGTAGCAATATCGCTACTCGTTTTACCAAATGGGGGGTTTGCTAACACTATATCAACAGTCCTCTCTAAAGAATCTTTTAAGCTATCAGTTACTTCTATCTCTGGGGTAGTTTGAAGGTCACCTATACCATGCAAAAATAAATTCATCAAACAAAGTCTAGCAGTAGATGGCACAATTTCCCAACCATGAAAAGTATTGAACTTTAGAAATTCATCTTCTTTGGAATTAAGATTATTATTTGTTCTTAAATACGACAATGCTCCAAGAAAAAAGCCACCTGTACCGCACGAGGGATCTGAAATAGTTTGTAAAGGCTGAGGGTTAATACATTCAACCATAGCTTGAATTACCGGTCTAGGAGTAAAATACTGGCCAGCACCACTGCTTTCTGCATTTTTTTGAAGCAAGGATTCATAGATATCTCCTTTGATATCTACAGATTCTGTTATCCAATTTTCATCATTTATTAATTCTATAAGTTTTCTAAGCTTATATTGGTCATGAATTTTATTTTGTGCTCCATCAAAGATTTTGGAAAGCATTCCACCAGCTTTCCCTAACTTCTTTAGGTCATTACTGTATTTGCTAATGAGTTGATCTATATTTGTTCGTAACAAACTCGACCATTCACAGTTTTTAGGAATGTTGAAACTTTTCTTAGGTGTTTGTGATGAATATTCATCTGCCATTTTCAGGAAAAGCAAATAAGTGATTTGTTCCAAGTAATCACCATAACTCACACCGTCGTCCCGTAACGTATCACAAAAGGACCATATTTTTGCGACAAGAGTATTTTTGTTCATATTTTAATGATCGTTATTCGAAGGTTGCAAATCCATCTGTTCTTCAAGTATTCTATAGGCCCAATCTTGTCCACATGCCCGAAGACAAGCCCTCGTTGTTGCAGTAAGTTCTTCACATGGCTTAAGCATATTTCTGATTTCATTCTTTTTTGCATTCAAATTTTCCTTATTATTATTTGTTGGTTCCTCATTATATTTTTTATTAAGTTCATTTATTTTTTTTATTAATATAGTAATATTTTGCCATTTGCCTTTCCTTTCTTCAACTAAATCCGGAAAATTTAAATCTAGCTTATCAATTGTGTATTCAGCGCGCGCGCAATTCCACTCCTCTTCCGTTTTGATAGCACTTGGTATTGCATTTCCCTGATTATCAAAATTCAACAATTTGACATCTTCTATTGATGTAGGGTCCAAAAAATAAATTACCTCATCTGACACCGGTCCCGGACGTGTTACTGTATTATACTTTACTGCAAAATGGTCTTTCTTTTTAGCATTACCTACACCACCACTTAAACGATAATTACTTTTATCAAATGCAAGCCACCAATATCCGTCCCTTTTTGTGCCATCGAATTCGATAACACACTTCTTGGGTCTAAAATGATCAACATGGTAATGTGAATATGGGTTCCTAGTTTCAGAATACCAGCATTTGTTGTGAGAGTGTGCTTTTAAACTACTTTTAAATAATTTCCAATATCTATGATTCTTATCAATAAATCTATTTCTTTCAGCTACGTCGTCTATACTATTCAATTCTGTTAGAAGTTGCTGAGCTTTTAAATTCCATTTTGCACTTGTTGCAGGCAAACTATATGTGTCAATGTACATCATTATCCATAGTTTAACCTTTAGATTCATTCATTTTATTAATAATATACTCGGAATAAAGGGGGTCTTTAAATGTGTGATTAAATCCTTTAATGCTTAATTCTTCAAATAAATCCTGCAATCTTTTTTTGTCTTCTTCAGTTAATTCCCCTTTACTTTCTTTATACATTAGAAGGTTTCTTTCATCCAATAATCCCTGCGTTTCTCGGTCAATAATTGATTTTAAACCAAATAGTTCACTCGTTAATATACCCGCAACACCTAGTCCTCTTGGGCTTACGTCGGGCTCAATAGCATCTGTACAGTTTTTAATTTTATTTTTTCCAAACATCCGTACTTGTGATTTTTCCATACTACCGATCACCAATGGGTCGTGAGTATTAATAAGAATCTGTGTCGTTCTGTCTTCCCCATCTTCTGTTTCGGTATTTTCCTCTGCAATTGTATTCTTGGATTTTACTAACGATTTTAAAAAATATAAATAATCGTACTTCCAAATTGGGTTTAAGTGTGTATCTGGTTCGTCAAGTAACACAAGAGATTCATCTTCCCTTGTAAATATTAACAATCCGATTACGGTTAATAATTGTTGTTCTCCTTCACTAAGTTCTTTGAAAGTAATCTCACCATGAGTTTTCTTTTTTACCCTCACTTTTACCTCCTCTAACAATTCAGAAATATATGTGCTTTCTAATGCTTTGAATAAAAACGTATTATTTGGAGCCTCCTGATTTATATCAAAATATTTCTTAGCAAATAATTTCAAATTTTCTTTATTAGAAATATAGAGATATAATCTCTCCTGAGTAACTCCTTTACTTCTGAAGTCCGGATAAACTTTATCACCATGATAAATTGGTGCAAGAGAATAATCCCATAATGTTGATAAAAATTCCTGGACAAGTCCTCGTGCTCCCCAAAACCTCTCATCCCCTTTTTCATTTTCCCACGTTGGTTTTTTCAAAACAAAAAGGACTGATTCTAAGTCTTCTATCCCCAATATATTATAAAGAAATTCTTTCGATTTCTTTTCAATTTTAGGAAGTGAAAAAAAAGCAAGTAAAACAAAAAAACTATGAATTTGTTTTACATAAAAGAGCCTTCTAAGGTCATCCAACTTTGCCTTATCGAAATCGGCTTTAATTATCTCTTTATAGAAATTATTTTGATGTTGCCAAAAAATTTTATCCAGCCTATCGCTAAGACCCGAGTAATAGGTAAATACATATTTAGGTAAGTATTCTCTTTTACCTTCTTTTGAAAAGAAGTGCTTGAGACTTATTTTTACATTATCAATATAAATCTCATAACCATTTTTAGCATATTCTATTTTAATATTTCTTTCTCTGCATTTATATTCTATTCGATAAAGAAAATCAGGATATGAGCGATTGCTTTCATCACTAATATCAAGAAACTTAAATATTAATACAAGTGCTTCAAGAAAATTGGATTTACCAGTCGCATTTTCTCCAAGAAGAACAGTATTCATTTGGCGCTCATCCAAGTGAATATTGAATTTTTTTAAATTCTTGAATTTTTCTATGTAAACTTTATCTATCCTCATTTTTTAAAGATAATAATGATTCTTTACCCT
>DATHOL010000165.1:0-17845 GCA_035484895.1 Bacteroidia bacterium
GTGGTTCCTCTGAAATCTTCCTGTGTGAAATAGGTAAATGCATGATACATGGAAAACCTGTTCTTTACATAAAAGCCCGCACTGACCTGGCTATAATAGTAATTATCAAACTGCGTGGTGCTGTCTGTGTGAGCCACCCCAACCTCCAGGGTTGCAAATGAAAATGATTTAAGTTTATCAGTTCCTGTATAAGCTACAGCATCCGGAGAAAACGATTTGCTCAGCCATCGGGCCCTTTCATATTGGCCGTTGTAGAGATAACAATAATACAGATACTCCACTACTTCGTCTGTTGAATTAAATGCGTTAGCTTTTTCAAAATGTACTTGTGCAATCCGGTAATTCTTTTTCGAAAAATAGGCTGCGCCAAGCCTGTAGCGTATATAATAATAATCAAACCCCTTATTTAAAGCTATGTTTCCAAAGCGAATAAGCTCATCCCAGTTTTTTTGCGTGTAAAGGGAATAGGATTGTGACTCCACTCCTGCAGAAGTAAGTGTATCCTGGGCTTTGGTAGTAAAGCACAAGAATAGGAAGCATCCGATAGCTATATAATATTTTCGGCAGTAATGCATAAGGCGTTATTCTTTACTGTGAATCTTGTTAGCTTGTTTCCATCCAGTTCCATTTCAAATTCCATTTTCCCGTTTCC
Source organism: Bacteroidia bacterium (assembly GCA_035484895.1). Lineage (GTDB taxonomy): Bacteria > Bacteroidota > Bacteroidia > JABEUT01 > JABEUT01 > JABEUT01. The sequence goes on from DATHOL010000165.1 coordinate 653, forward strand.
GTTTTTATGGGAAGCTTTACTGGCAGTTGAAAGTATTTTAATTTTTCCGGGGTTTTGTTCATTATCTACTTCACTGAAAGTAGCGGAATAATTTGCTTTAAGATAAATATGAAATGGTGCAGTAAAATCTTGCAGGAACTTTGAAAAGCCGCTATAAAAGCCTGATACCGGAAGTGCGTCTTTAATTTCCACACCTCGGTAATAACCCAATAAAACTTTATGCGCACCGAGATAGAAATAATAAAGCAATGAATTTTTGTCTCCTGTAAAGTTCAGGAAATAAAGAATTGTTTCATTGTTTGTAAAGAATGCAATGGAGCCGGTTGTCTTGCAATAAATGTAGGTTTGATTAGATGAATCTCCATAAACTTCCCAACTTTCAGTATTAGTTTCACTTCCCCTCGTCACTTTAAAATTCATTCTCATTCCGGGTATAAAATGGAATGCCTGGCTAATTAATGGGGTAGGGGTAGCCTTCAAAACTGTTTCACCTTCCTTTGGTGTTTCAAAAGAATGGAACCTATATTTTTCTTCTTCTTTAGTAAGATAGTAGCATATCGGATAGTCAATGGTTCCTGCATTTAAGTATGCATTGGCTTGCAACTGAAAATGTATATGAGGTTCCGGTGAACGGCCTGAATTACCACAAACGGCAAGCACATCGCCCTTTTTTACATAATCGCCATTTTTCACTTTAAAACTGTCTTTTTTAATATGGCTTAATTTGCTGTAGAGGTATTCAGTATGTTTAATGATAATTGTATTGCCCCAATTTTTTTCAATATTTACATCGCCGATTGCATTATCGTCCACTCCATCTTCGACAGATACAATTTGTCCTGCTGCCGGTGCAAGTATTGGTTTTGAGTAGCAATAAAAATCCTTTACGTCTGTACCGGGCAGGCGATATGTTTTTTTTGTTTCGTCAGTAATTACAAAATCCCAGGCATGGCGGAAATCGTCTTTGTGTGTAATTTCTCCATCATGCCCTTGTGAGATAAACCACTCGCCATAATAAGGCAAATGAACATGCACGTAGGTATCATTTTTAAAACGCTCCATATTATTGTGGTGAGCATACAAATTTTTCTCCGGAGAATATTTCTGGTATTCCACCAAATGAAGTTTTGTAATGGTATAGCGGTTCTCGAATACATAAATGACAAGAATTACTACAAAGCTAAAGGGTAAAGAATATAGCGGTAGTTGATAGGATATGGAAATAATTCCCAGCCCGCTAATTACTAACACTATCAATGGCGCTGAAATGATAGCAAGCAGGTAAGAGCGCATGGAGGGGACAAAATAAAATCCGCCTATGGCAATAGCAGAAAGAATAAAATTGAAACCAATATAACTGTATTCCAATTCTGACATGTCGCCCTGGATAAAGTAACTGAAAAGATACCCAATCATAAATCCGATGATGGAAAGTGAAAAGGCAATTCGCGAACAAACAAGTATACCAATGGTTATAAGTATACCGGAAACTATATTGTACTGAAAGAAGATACCGCCGATAGATTTAAAATAAATAACTGCAAGATGGGGAATAAATGCTGCTGTTTTATGATAGATAGAAATGAGAGATGCGCCACCTAAATTGCCCCAGTTATAAAGAGCGCCCGGCAAACGTCCGCTTAGTTTAATGGTTTGGAAAGTACGTGTGCTTAACAACATTATCCAGGTGCCGAATATAAAAGGCAAACTCAAAAAAGGAACGCGTTTGGCGCCAAGCGAAGAAGCCATCCATGCACTTAGCATTAAGGTTAGAAAGGATGCAAGGAACAATATTACAAAAAATGCAGGATTGAATGAGAAGTAAAACCCCATTGCAAGTCCCACTAATAGTACATTGTAAGTATATGTTCCATTTCGTATTAAAAGAGGATTGAATCCTAAAAATTGGGCCAGAATAACTGCAAACGTCACGCAAATTAATCCACTTATGCCGGTATATGGGTCAACGAAAGATGCTACGCCTAACAGCAATGCAAACCAACGGTTATCTGAAAAGAAAACCTGGCTGTAGCTGCAGGCAATACTATCCCGTAAAAACTTTACTTGTTCTTTCGCCGACATAGATGCAGTTTACAATTTAAAGTCTTTAAGATATTTTGGCATGAGTTCATCTTTTTCAATACTGTCAAGTGTTTCACGTTTACGTATAATGTGTGAATCACCTTTCATATCAATCATTACAATTGCCGGGCGCAAAGCTATAAATTGCATCCATTGTGTCATATTATATGCACCTACGCTATGCACCACCACATGGTCATCACGCTTAAGGGGAGGGAGGGTAATGTTCTCCCGTATCACATCAATATTCATGCAGAGCGGGCCATATAAGACGGCATCTTCTGTATATTGACTAAATTCTTGCGCCGGGCTTATTTTATGATCATACCAAAAGGAAGTAAAAAGAATATTTACACCAAAATCCAATATCGTAGCTCTTCTTCCATCAGAGAGTCTTTTGTTGGAAATTACGGTTCCTAATAAATAACCTGCTTCATCAATTAAAGCACGGCCTGTTTCTAAAATTAAAAGGGGTAAATCGGTTTCGGTAAATCCTGCATTTAAAATCGCAGTGCAAATACTTTCTGCAAACTGGTCGAATGTAGGTGATGCATCAATCCCTTGCAAATAGGAGCCTTTGAGGGTGTTTTTAGAAGCGAACCCACCGCCCATATCTATGTACTGAATATTCTTTTTGTATTTCTTTTTTATTTCAAGCGCCAAATGTGAAAGTTTAGATGCTGCCATTCCATATGCGCTGGGAGTAAGCATAAAGGTTCCGATGTGACTGTGCAATCCAACTAATTCCATTTTATCATTCAGCAGAATTTTGTTGATGGCATCCCATGCTTGCCCGTTTTCATAATTGAATCCGAACCTGTCCCACATAGGATAAACACCTGTATCCATATTCACACGGATAGCAACACGTGGTTTTTTCTTGCTTTCCATTGCCAATTCTTTAATCATATAGAGTTCATCTAAATGGTCTATATGAATCATCGAATTATGCTCGATTGCTGATTTTAACTCTGCTTCTGTTTTATCAGGCCCATTGAAAATAATTTTATTGCCCGGTACGCCATTGTTCAATGCTTTCTGGTATTCAAAACCCGAAACAACCTCCGCCCATGAGCCTTCCTGGTGAAAGGCATTGCATACAGCATTCATGTAATTGGTTTTGTAAGACCATGCAAATTGTACCTTGGGGTAGCGGGTTTTAAAGGCACGGTTTGCTTCCCGGAAAGTACGACGCAAAGTTCTTTCAGATATTACAAATAGGGGAGAACCAAATTTCCCGAGCAGGTCAGTAACCGAGTTCCCATCAATGTGTGTTAATGGGCTGTATTCGGTTCTTGTCCCGAATTTGTTCATCAGGCCTACATTTAACTTCTGAATTACGGGACGTTCGTATTGCAATTTTTTTGCGCTCATAGTTTATTTTTATAATTCACCAAGGGTTGATATTTTTTCGAATTCATCTAAGTTCACAATCATGTCCCAGGAGTAGCGGACAAAAAGTTTGCCAATATCATATTTTTTAAAAGGTTCCACTTTTCCACCCATAGCAAGATTTATCAAGGCTTCCGGGTGGTTCTGCCCGCAGCCTACAGCTAAATATACCCATGCCGGGAATCGAGGATTTATTTCAATTAAATAATAATCTCCTTCACTTGTTTTAATTATTTCCAGTTCCATGCTACCTCTCCATTTTGTAGATTTGATAAGCTTGCGGGTCATGTTCATCAGGTTTTTATCATCAATGGAAATCCCGGACCATGCTTTGCCTTTATCGGTAATATATTGTTTGCGCATAGGTACTGCGCCAATGGTATTGCCTTTGCCATCGCCAATGGCGGTAACATTAACTTCCTGTCCATGCAAAAATTGCTGGATGATTACCGGCAACCCCCATTTAGCGCTTATCTTATTAAAATAGGTAGCAACCTGTTCGGGGCTATAGGCAATGGAAGCATCATAAAATTTTCCTTTCACAACAACGGGATACGTAAACTCTGAACGCAGGGCGGGAATCTCTTTTATATTAAAAATAAGCTTGCTTTTTGGAATTTTTATTTTATGTTTTTTACCAAATTCCGGCAGGTTTGATTTATGCCTTTCTTCAAACTGCTCAAGGGTTGGGACAAATACATTTATCTTCAATTCCTTTTTAAGTGTATCAACCAGCTTGATAAAATTAAATAATTCTGCATCGAAATTTGGGATAATTACATCTAGTTTTTCAATCGAGTTAATATATTTCAAACGTTCCAGCAACGTAGCTTTTCCGGCAGAAGGCAATGGTATCTGGTATGTTTTATCTACAATATTGTGCATATAAATGCCGGGCTCAAGGGACTCGTAAGATAACCCGATAATCCGAACATCAAACAGTTTGCTATCGCGAAGCGCCCTAATTACGGGCACACCCGGGCCAGGGCTATCAATGGCATTCAGGCCGGTTACAGCTACGTTAATTTTTTTCTTTTTCAACACCTTCTACCAGATTGTGCTTGCTGAGCATGTTTACAAAATCGTAATAGTCTTTTTCAAATGAAACATCATCGGTCATATAGGTTTTGATGATTTGTGATTTGATGTCATCGGCTGTTTTGCCTTCTTTCAGCATCCGGATTATTTCGAGTCCTATTGGGTTAGTTGAAAAGGAATCTCCCGTGCTTGGGTCAAATACGAAGCCCGAATCGCTGAGGGCTAAGTTCTTTTTTAGTTTCATGGTGATTATTATTTAATATTCTAATTGACGATACAAAAATATATAGGCCAGCCGGAAAGTTGTTATGGTTTAAAATAAAAATGTTATAAGATTTTAATTGGTAAGGGAAGTTAAAGATTTCCTTTCATGCTTATTTAAGGCCTTATATTCGCTTACGGTATAGCCAGTAATCTGCTTAAACTGATTGCTGAGATATTGAATACTGCTATATCCGAGGTTGTAGGCTATTTCGCTTAATGTAATTTCATCATACATGATGAGCTCCTTGATCTTTTCAATTTTAATGAGGATGATGTATTTCTCCAGTGTCGTTCCGGTTTTTTCAGAAAACACTTTGCTTAAATGGAGGTATGGATGGCCAAGGCTTTCGCTTAAATAATCTGAATTGCGGATGATAGAATTAGCATTGTTCCCAAAAAAGATATGTTGTATGATACAGCTTTTTATTCGCTCTACGAGTTTACTGGCATTGTCTTTCACCAGTTCAAAACCTTCTCTTTTAAGAATGGTGTTTATTACCTCTAAATTTATAACCTGCGAATCGAATTGCACATCTGCCTCCCCAAGTTTTATATTCAGCACTTCAATAAACCCCGTTCTTTCTAATTCCTGTTTTACAATTTTAACACAGCTGTTGCTAATCATATTCTTAACAAATATGTTTGCACGGGTAGTATTTAAATTGTGCTTTTGCATAATGGGGTAATGCCTTATTGGCGATAAATATACATAATGGACTTAAAAAATGATATGTTTTAACGCAGGATGCCTATTTTCTAGCCTTTTAACAGCTTATAAGCAAATGGGTAAATGATTTTCTCCCAAAGGGCATATTCTTTGGCGGAAGGATGCAGCCCATCATGAGCAATAAGATCCTTGTCATCTTTCATTTTTTGCGTTTCAGGAAATATATCTGCAACAGGAAGGTTTCTTTTGCGAGCCTCGCTTTTAATAATGCTGTTAAAAGCCGTAATTCCTTTGCTGATATCACGGCCTTCACCATACATTTTGCCTGTTGGGGTTACGCCAAAATCAGGAATAGTGATAAGCAATATCTTGCTTTTATCGGGTAATAAAGACTGAACATGGTCTATAATATAAGTCAGGTTTTTATGAAAAGAAGCTGAATCTACTCCCTGAACCCAGTCATTTACGCCAATTAACAAAGTGACAAAATCGGGCTTAGTGCGGTCAAAGACAGGTAATTCCCTAACGATTAAATCTTGTGTAGTCCAGCCGGTTACCGATGGGTTGGCCGATAATGTAATATCTATCCCGTTTTCGTTTAGGTGTTTAACAAGTAAATCAGGAAAAGCTTCACCTGTCTTAGCTCCCTCACCAATGGTATATGAATCGCCAAGAGCAACATATTTTATAGGCGTAGCCTCTTTACCTTCTTTCATAGCAATGGTAATGCAAACAAAGGCTAAGATAGATAAAGATAGAATCGACTTTTTTAGCATAATGCAAAAATAAGGCTTTGATGAATACCCATTTTAAATATCTTTGCAGCCTTTTTTGACTCCGTAGCTCAGCTGGTAGAGCAAAAGACTCTTAATCTTTGGGTCGTGGGTTCGACCCCCACCGGGGTCACTAAACGAAAGAGCCTAATAAACACACGTTTTTAAGGCTCTTTTTCGTTTTTATAGTGCCTCCTAAAATTGGCGGGTGCGGTCTGGGTGCGGTGGAGGTGCGGTATAGGGTGCGGTTTTAAAAAGATTATTTTTGTTAAAACAAGATTTACAGGCAGTTACCCCAAAAGACTGGGTGCGGTTTATTTTGCTCGTAAAAGGGACAACGAAACACAAAGGGTCACTCGCGGGTTTAGTATATTTCTTTCTTCCCCTCCTCCCAGTCAAAACAGAAGAGACTATTATCCCCTGCTACTTTCCTAAGATCATTCTCCGTTCCTGACAAAGTGGCACAAAATATGCCAGCCCCATGATTTATATTCCCCGAATCGCAGTAATCCAATTCGAGAGAATGTAGGGTTACATTCTTTGTTTTCTTGGTAATTGCTTCTCTTACGATGTTGGTTAATTTCTGCATCAGCGCTTTAGGCTGTGCTTCAATTAAACCTACAATAGTGGTTGGCTCTTCTCCTGGCTTGAGAAAGTACACAGCTAATTCACCAAGCGGAATTTCCAGTTCCGCCTGGATACGCATTTTCTCTTTAAGTGCTTTATTCATCTGCTTCTTCCCTTTCCTCCATTTCCTGTGCCGGAGTTTTGAACATAGGATTATTCTCTAACACATAGAAGTTGGTAAACGGCTGTTGGAATAATCTAATGTACATTCGACCATCGGAAGCAGTTTTAATTATTCCTGCTTTATAAAACTGCCGTTTCTTTTCCCCTTCTTTTTCATAAACCCTGCACGTATAAATGCCTAAAATCTGCATATTGTATTTTTTACTTCTGCTAATTCTTATAATTGCTGTATGACCACACAGCGGGTTGCAGAGTTAGCCTTTATAAAAATTGGCATGAGCGATATTGTTTGTCTCACATTACCATCCGGCAAAGTGTCCCGTTTGGGCAATTCCCATTCATGGTATTTTGCTATGTTTTGAATTAACTCTACAACCCGCTATGCCCGACCAATACGGTCGGACATACACGGCATAATAATTTATGATGCTTTTGTAGAGTCTCAAAGAAAAACTTGACACAAACTAACATATATTGTGCGACGTCCTTTTTACAAAAGAAGGCGGGAATGATTCCCGATTTTTATCCTTATTCCCTAATAGGCTTGACACAAACTAAGATATATTGTGCGACGTGCTTTGAGCAAAAGAAATAAGGGGTTTCCCTTTTTCCTTGCTACTCTAACATCATAAATACTGATTTAGATTTTTAAAGAGCCCCTAATAAACCGATCCTATCACAGGTAAACATTTAGGCGCAAGTACTTTGCTGTGGATAAATACTCATGCTGCCTTAAAATACCTTTGTGCGCTCTTTTCAAATTCGGCATCATGGTAATTTTGATAAATGAAAGTTGTTACCGGAGAAATGTGTCCTAAGCCACGCTGAATAAATGCAAGCGGTGCATTTTGGTCTCGCCTTTTATGCGCCCAGCCATGTCGGAAACTATGCGGTGTTATCCTTTCTTTTATCCCTGCCCTATCTACATAATGCTTTACAATGCGCTCAACACTTCTTCTTGTTATCCGAAAACTCCATTCCCTGTTATTATGGATACCGACAAACAAGGCGGAAGATGAACCGGCATTTTCTAATTTCAGACGACGGGAAATATAGTTCATTAATAATTGGTGCGTTTCTTCAGACCAAATTATCATACGCTTTTTTCCATTCTTTTTAGTAATAATAACGGCTGAATGTTTATGCTCATCAATTTGTGTTAAATCCAAATCCGTTAATTCACTTACTCTTACTCCAGTGTCCCAGAGCATGCGGACTATAACCAAATCTCTTAAATAAGAAAAGGTACTAGACGGAATCACACTAATAATTCTTTTATATTCATCTTCTGAAACCGCACGGTGAGATTTTACCTGTAAGCGCGGGGTTTTGATAAGCGAAGATGAAATACACTTATAGTTCTGCTCCTTGTAAAACTTAAAAAAGTTTTTCAGGATTGTGATTGCATAATTTACACTGTATGACTTGAATTGAGATTCGAGCCAGTTTTGGTATTTTACGACATCACTGATTTCATATTCCTCAATGGGTTTTTCACCGCACACTTCGACAAAGTAGTTTAACCACAGCTTATAATTCACACTGGCCCGGATTGCGTATGTCGCCTTCCATGCCAGGTATATTTTAATTTTCTCTTTCATATAAAAACATAAGACCCGCCGGGACAAAACCGGTGGGCCTTATATATGCACATATAAATACGTGCAAGGTCAGCATACATTAAACCTTAAATAAGTCAAGTTCAATAGCTGAATAAGTAGGCACCATTGTTTGTCCCCCTTCAATGGACTGATTGAAGGCGTCCCGATAAACGGGCAACGGTTCTATTAAATTGTAATGGCTTAAGTATACACTATCCCCTGCTATTTTGTCAAGTGAGGCGAGTCTGCTATACTATACAAACGATGTCTAAAGAATTTGATAAGTGGAATATTCAAAAGAAAAATATTAACGCAGAACTTGAGGGTAGGCTTTACCGTAAGCGTGAGATTTGGTGGTGTGTACTTGGGATTAATGTCGGTTTTGAACAAGATGGTTCAGGCAAAAACTACCAGCGACCTGTTATTATTCTTCGGGGATTCAGTAAACAGGTTTGCTTAATTGTACCGCTCACAACATCCACAAAAGAGAATCCTTATCATGTACCGGTTGGCACCGTTGAAGGTAAGGCAGCTTTTGCCATAATTTCCCAACTCAAATTAATAGATACTAAAAGATTGAAAAATAAAATTATTGTTTTGGATAAGGCTACTTTTGAAACCATAAGAAAAGCCGTCAAAGCAATGCTCTAACGGCTTTCTTTTTTCTCCCTCCGAGGAGGGCAGCCCGAAGGCATTTATAACTTAAGTATACTCCAGCCTATAATAATGTCAAGTTGTTAATATCCACAATCCCCTTGACAGCACTTCCCTCTTGGGATAGACTCTTTCCAATTCAAAGTTCCTTAAACAATTTAAAACCACTTATTATGAAAGAGAAAGCAAAGAAAGCTTTGACCGAAATCAACGGGTCAGCTATTTTAACAGAGAATGTTAGCAATTTTAAACATGGGTATTTACTCAAGGGAAATCAATTACAGACGTTAACCACCGATTATGTCGGGATTAAACCGCCAGTAGAGCGGAAATTTAAAACAGAGAAAGAATTGGCAGAAGTGCTGATTCAAAACAAGAAAACACTTTTTGGACAGGACGTTTTTATTTTTACTATGCCGAAGAACAAAGGAGATAATGAGCAATCAACTCCTGATTTTTTTATGCTTGACATGGGAGGTTTTTATTCGCCCAAAGTGTACTTTATGGATATTATGGTTTCCCGTCCTGAAGAATTTAGATTTTCCAGAGTAACTAAACTCTTCTTAAAAGAGAAAGAAAACAGGGAATTATTTTTTAAACTGGCGCATAGGAATATAGCGGTTAATAATGCTTTGCGCCAAAGGGCGAAACTAACTAAACCGGATATTGCTACTTTTTTTAGTCTGGTGGAATCAACTAAGCCGACTACCCTGCTTATCACTGACACGGAGCTAAACGGTTTGCCTGAATTAACTGAAGTCTATCCTCTGTGGCGCAATGTAAAATCATTGGTGGTAAAAAAATATGCCAGTAATGGAAATATGCTTTGCACAATGACCCCGGCATTTAATGAGATTTATTTAAGCACAAAACAAAAAGCGAAAGGTGCACCCATAGCGGAAGAAGAACATTTAAAAGAGGTAATGCCGGAGGTAAAAGAGATGTTTTATAGGCTTAAGAACGAGCTAATGAAAGCGAATACCCAGCTTTCATGGAACTCACAGAAACATTATATTGCCTTAAAAGCAAGTAAAAAAGTTGCGGTCTTCCAATTCTCCCGAAAGAAAATGACCATTGTGGTCATGAATCCCCAAAAAGATATCAGGGCGAATATCAAACACTATGAGATAAAAACGCTGACCGAGAAAGTGCAGAAGTTCTGGAACGGAGAGTGTTCTACTGTTGTGATTGATAAGGCGGAACATTTGGATGAGGTAATTAAATTGCTCAAAAAGCTTATTAAAGATTAAAAGTTATGGGCAATAAACTGGAAGATTCAAAACGCCGGAAGAAAGTCTATTATGCCTTTCGCCCTTCTGCTTCCCGTGTTGCCAACAAACCACCTGGGAAAAGATATCCTGTAATCCACTTGGTAGGTAATTATCTTGCGGAATCGAATTTTAAAATTGGGGATACGATTGAGGTTTATGTAAAACGAGGAAAGATTGTGATTACGAAAGCATGAAAACCAAGCCCAGCAGAAATGTTGGGCTTTTTGTTGCCGTATAACTAGGAATTAGCTTCAAGCAGGCAACTTTGATAAGGAGTTTTCCGGCAGACTATGATAGGTAATCTTTGGATTCTTCTTTTGTACTTTAAGCCTTCTCTCAACAAGTTTTTTTAAGATTGAAGAAAGCTTCTTTCTTTCTTCTTTTGTAAGGGTAGGTAGTAGGATAGAATCGGAGTATTCAAGGATTTCTTTAAGCGGTTTCTCATCCCGAAATAACTTGTCCAAGTTATTCAACTGATCATTGGTAATTTTATCATTATAGGGTATTTTCAGTCTTTTAAATTCTGTTGGAATTAATTCAAGTACCCCACCACCATAATACCGCCCTTCTAACTCAGCAAGTACAAAGGTTAAGGTATTATAAAATGAAAATGTAAAGTTTTTAATACTATACTGGTCTTTCATCATTATGCGATAAAAGGAGTCTGTAACATAGGCCTCGGCCTCATTTATTAAAACCCTTGGATATAAGTGACTCCTCTTAATAAACATTCCTTCGGACACCCAAACTGTTGGAACACAATACCAATAATTCCTTAGTTTCATTTTGTATTGCTCATGAAGTTTCAGGGCAACGCCTTTTTCAATATATTTTTGGATGCCTTTATTTTGTTTGTTTTCAGGCTTTGGTTTAAAGTGAAGAAAATTAACCCGTTTATTCTTTTCCTTTAGTTTTTTGAATGATTCCCTGGTTATTCTAATAGAATTTTGAACTTGAGTACCTTTCTGAATCAAAGGTTTCACAAGGCTTTTAAGCTTATATTCATTAACTACATTATCTTCAACGATAAAGAACTTATTAGCTGCGGTTACAATACCTACTTCTATCCTATCGCAATACTCTTTTGTAGACTTCAAATTCAATTTCTTCACAACGGTATCAATATTGTTTAGTTCATTGTCCGACAATATATAATTTGTCCACTTATTTAAGTTTTTCCTGTGTACATTACTATGTTTTTCAACATATCCAGGTATCTTTAAGTCAGTTAGTTTTTCAACTTGATAAAAGGAAACTCCTTTATCCGTTTCATTAGCAACTTTTTTTACGCCAATGAAAGCGATTACATCTTGTTCTATCCCTGGAAATATCAATTCATTAAATGAAAATATTTCAATTCTTTCGAATTTATTAAGTAGGAACTCTCTAATTTTACGTGTGTAATTCACCTGAAGGATTTCCCCCGGTAAAACGTAACAAAGAACTCCATTATCAGCTAATTCACTTATTGATTTTAATAGGAACGTGGGCCAAATATTTTTTATTTCTCCGAAATCAGGAATAGATTTCCTACAAATATTTCTGCATTTTTCTACCTGTTGAGAAGGCAATAACTTCTTGTTAACATAAGGCGGATTACCAATTATTAAGGTATACCCGCTTCCCGTATAATCCAAATAATCTCCAGGTGTGGCTGTTATATTTATGCCGAGATTCGGTATATTATGCGCAATAGTAGCTGATTTGCCCAATTCCGTTTTGTCTATTTCAAGCAAATCAATATAAACACTTTTATAATTATTTAAAACCCGGGTATTGCTTAATGCCGATACAAAACTACCATCCCCACAACTCGGTTCAAGTATTTTTAAAGGCCCAGTTCCAAGATGCTTAGCGAATATATGTTTAGTAAGAAATTCTGAAAGTATACTGGGAGTATAGTAAGAGCCCGTACTTTTGTCGTTAACCATTTACAAGTTGATTTCTAATATCAAATATTTCACATCTGAGAGTTTTAATTTTCTCTATTTCCTTTTTAATTGTAGGATCAGTAACAGTTTTCTGGAGCTTCTCTAATTCTGCTTCTTGAGCTATAAACTTTTCCATTCTCCAATTTAAAGAATGAAGGTCCCAACCCAAATGCAATTTTTCATGAATATATTTTCCTATAGATGAGCTTGATTTTGGCTTGATTGCCCCGTTTGAATCTCTTTCAAAAAGTCTACCGTATGAATAGGAAGTGGGTTTTATGAAACCAATTTTACCATCATTATGTTTATAAGGTTTTTCCGTAGGCCATATATTCTTTTTATAACCGTTACAAAACGAACAAGAGTAAATTAGATTTTTATACCTATTCGGCGGTATTGGATTAATCCAGCCATCTGGATTTCTTGGGACAAAATGGTCTATTGTATAGTGTCTTATCCTGATGCCATCCCATCCATTACAATAACCACATCTATGGTTAAAATCAACTCGCAAAGTGCCTTTATAAGAGGTGTAATGCTGACAAACAGCTCTATCTGGCCTATGTTTAGGGGTTTTATCTCTGAAAGAAGGCATTATTTTTTCTTTGTAATATTTTTTATTAATTCGTCAGTCTTAGTGAGAACTTCATCAAGCTTTTTATTAGTATCTTGAGAAAAATATTTTAATGGAAGGGCTTGATAACCTGATAGGGATTGTGAAATTTCATTATTAAGATTGAGATATTCATTTTCCAGGGAATCATTAAGCTTTTTATTCTTTTTAATCTTTTCAAGTTCTTTTAATCTTTTCAGTTTTTCTGTAAATGATTTCTTATAGGTGTTTATTTCACTAATAATATCGTTCATAAATGCTTTTTTATCATTTCCATGAAGTTTATGATAAATCTCTTTGTCAATAATAAATCTTGGCTTAATAAGTTTACTTTCTCTTTTTGCCTTTTCAGCATCCTGGGTTAATACGAATGCTGGGAACTCTTGCAATCTTGATATTAATTGCTTGAAAAAATAATCACCATTTTCCTTAAACCTTGAATGATGCTCCTTCAACTTATAATCAATTGCAATCGCATCAATATTCTCTGCTTTAATTTTATCAATAAGCCCATCAACAGAAGAAATAGAGGGGATTTCAAAAATATTAAAGTCTTGGTCAAAAAAGTTTGCAAACTTTGCGCGCTCTTTAGCTTCTTCGTCCATTATAGCGATAGTATATCTTGTCTTTGCCATTTTATTTTAGAAATTTAAAGAAGATATTTAACTCAAAACCGCTTTTCGGTCTTTTCAATTCTATTTTTCCTTTATTTGAATCTACAGAGGATTTCACAAGCCACATACCCAATCCTGTTCCAATATCATTACCCAAATCATCTTTTTTTGAGGTTTCAAAAGGAGTAAAAATAGCATTGATATTTTTGTAAGTAATCGGTATTCCTGGCCCGCTATCTGTATATTTAATCCAAATGTTATTTTTTTGATTTTGAATAGTTATTGAGATTGTTTTATCCCCAGAGAAACCATTTCTTTCAAATGCCTCAATAGAGTTTATCATAAGGTTATCAAAAATTGTATCTAAATCCAATTCCGATATTTTCATTTTGTAGTTACCACCTTTCTCGTGGTTGAATGAAAAATCAACATCTCTCTGAGCAAATAACTTTGTCCAAGTTTCGTTAAAGTTTTGGAAATAATCAGTAATATCTATTTTCTTGTTTTTTCTTCTGTCTTTTTTTGTTAATCCAACAGAAAACTCAATCCATTGCCTTATTTTATCATCCTGTTTTTGAAAATCGTCAATTAATTTTAAAGGATTTTTTCTATCTGGGACTCCTTTTAATTTTTCATAATCTATAACACTTTTCAAGAATTTTTTTAATTCACTTGTTCTTGAGCTTAAGTCGTTTTTTATTCCATGAAATTCATGGGAAAAACTCGCAATCATTATTCCAGCACTTGCCATCGCTCTTGATATACCTAATTCCTCCTCCTTCTCTTTTAACTTTGCTTTTAATGCTTTATAACCCTTTTTTACTGTCTTATTTTTTGCTTTAGTTTCTTCTTGTGTTTCATCATCTACTGTTTCATCGTCTTCGTCAACTATATTGTCGCTATCCTCCATTGCTTGCTGTTCCTTATTTATAATCTTGAAAAGTTCATTCAGATTATATGCGATAGTACTTCTGTCATCTTCCTGTATTTTTATTATTGCAATTAATATATTCTTAAGAAGTTCAAACGTGTCGTTCTCCTGCAACCCCTCGCGGCTTGATTTATCTTCCAAAAAGAAATTGGAAAGTCGTGAAAATTTTACAATCCCTGCAACTTGATTAGGCCTGATTCTACTGCCCTTTCTAGCAACTCCAGCAGGGTTCAGCCCATATCTTTCGCCCAACATGAGCCAGTCATATGCAGGTGTCCCAATTTCTCCATAAGGTCGAACACGAAAATTATCTCTATATAATTTTATCCCACCGAATTTTTTCAACCAAAATCCTCTGTCCCCAGTAAATTCCTTGTATTTCAACCTTTCTCTATCATCAGAACTGGATATATTCTTTAAAAAATAATAAGTAAATTCAAAATCACCAATTGTATTTACGATGCCCTTTTTATCCTCAAACCCTTTTATAAGTTCATCAAAAGTTAACTCAAGCTGAAAGTGCTCCTTTTTAAAAGTTTTTTTATCGAAGGGGAATTCTTTCATGTCAGGGTACTCGAACAGCCTATCATCAATTAGATTTAAATCAAACTCATTCCGATGAATTTTAACTGTGATTTTATTTTCTTTATTTTTCTTATAAGTCGCAACAACTTTATAGTCGTAATCGCTGAAATCCGTATTCGGAACTAATCCATATTTATCAGGTTCATCTCCATTTATTAAAAAAATATTTATTCTATTAGCACCATCTGGGGGTGTCAGGAGTTCAAGGTTTTCATATATTTTAGCTACAGTATCGTTATTCCACTCATCCCTCAGTCCTGTAATTTTCAAAAGGGTACCTTGATGAAAAACCTCATTGATTAATAGTTCTACAACCTTTTCATTTTTAATCTCCTTTAAAAATTCTTTTTTGTATGTAGTATTTTTTAGTGTGTTTAGTTCAGCATAGACTTCATTTATTTTAATATTGTTTCCATCTTTTATTTTCTCGAAATCCCCCCAATTTACCAACCATTTGTATCCTACTTCATTATACTTAGGGAATGTAATCATAGTGCATTCTTCTCCCAGCCTATCAAGAGCGAATCTTCCAATTCCTTTTGCGCCTGCTTTAATTCTTCCGGAATCTGTTATTGCGTTATTTAATTTATCATCCGTTCCAATGGTCATCCACTGCTCACTAATGATTTTGTCTGTCATTCCAATGCCGTTATCAATGATTAATATTGTATCATTCGCTTTGTCAATTAAGATTATCGTAGTTTTAGAATCAGCATCATAGCAATTTTTGACAAGTTCAATCAAGGCACCTTCTGCATTGGCTACATTTTCACGCCCAATTAACCTAGCTGTCCTTGCTGAAACTGTAAAAGATATTTTCGTCATTGTCAATTTGTCTGTCGCAAAGTTAGTGTTTTACACTACAATGCAACTATCTGATTAATAGCATATATTTACTAAGGAAAATCAATCCAAGCATTTCGCAGGCGGAAATTTCAAGATTTATTTCCTTTCTATTTTGCAAAAATAAAGCATGGGATTGAATAATCCCAAAAATATAATTTTGAAATTTTGAACAGTGCTATTTTCTTGGATATTAGTAATTAAGAAACCTAATTAGGGTAAGGAGGGCGAATAAAATTCGCGCCTTCTTTTTATTTCTTACTTTTACCTAAACTATCCAAAAGTAATCCTCATATGAATGTCCTTGAAAGAAAAGATATTACTTACAAACTGAATAATCTACCCCCGTTAAAATCGTTGGCCTTTATTTGGAATGGTAAACACGGTTATACCGGTTCAATATTCAAAAGAACCATAAAATCTACAATGCATATATACAAGCATTATGGCATTTTTTATGGTTGCGATTATTCTGATACTTTACTGGTTCTTGAAAATAATCAAAATGGAATCGAATGCGTATCGTATAATGATTTTATGGCAGGACATACAATTTTTTCTGTTGATTATTTTGTATTTAATCCAAATAAAATAGCGGATATTTTAAATAGGGCGAACGAAAGAAATGGATTATCTTACGATTCAAGAAGGAATAATTGCGAACATTTTGTTAATTATTGCGTGCATGGATTAGCCAAGAGCATGCAATCTGAAACAACCGAAAAGCTTGTAGATATTCTTATTACATTCCCTGAAATTTCCTTGATGTTAGAAACGGATAAGCAAAGATTCGAGGTGCTTTTAAAATCTGCCGACAGGCTTAGAGCTAATATGGAATTGCCGAGAGAAGCATACGCACAAAAGATGGTAGATGAAAAGAAGAAACAAATGGGAATAGGAAAAAAACCGGCCAAAAAACCACTTAACTCAAAGTTAAGAGAACCTAAGAATAAACCTCTGCACGTAACCCCAAAAAAACCGAAAACTTGAAGGTACCACTACCTCCCTATATTACTTTACCTATGTTTGAATGTCGGCAGGTTGTGCGATTAGCAAGATAGCGTGTTGACGGACTACACTATCGTTCCGCCCGCACCACGCCATCTTGGTCAGGGGAAACCTCCCGACACCCCACAACAGCCAAAATACAATTTGAGCCTACGGCCTTTCCGGTTCAGTGCAAC
>DATHOL010000166.1:0-5160 GCA_035484895.1 Bacteroidia bacterium
GGGTGATACTATGCTATAAGTCGAATTGCTATCACTACCGGATACTTTATACGTTTTAAGATATGTTTCAGCCGTATGTAAAGCAGCAGCAGCCGATTTATACTCATTCTGCGCCTGCATTACATCCTTTTCCGAATAGACTTTTGTTTTGTAAAGTTCATTGGCTATATCCAGGTTCCTGGTGGCTGTTTTATACTGTCCCTGTGCCACAGCAAACTGGCCTTGGTAATTGCTTACGTCCGCACTTTTTAGCACTGCCAGAACCTGTCCTTTGCTTACATAATCACCCTGCGATACATTTACTTTTAAAACATTACCGCCTAGAAAACTGTAAACAGGCGATAAATAATCGAGATTGAATGTTACTTTTCCGCTTAAAACAAGGTCTGTCCGCTCTTCTTCTACTTTTGCAGTATCCAAGGTAATTTTGTTCATTTGAATGGCATTCAATTCCACCAGGTTTGAATCTGTAGATTGGTCGGTTTGTTGTTCTGCCCGCTTGCATCCGGCAATTAAAAATAAGCAGAAAAAGCTCATAGCTAATTGCTGATAGCTTATAGCCGCTAATCGGTATTTTTTTTGTTTTTTTTCCAATGTCATTATATTATTTTATTATGTTATTCATTACTATAAGCTATAAGCCAAAAGCTATCAGCTACTTTATTATGTCAATTCCGGTTGAGTAATTAATGGAATGAATAGCGTTAAAATATTGTACTTTCAAATTAATGAGGTTGGTTTTACCATCGATATATGTGTTTACCTGGCTCAATAAATCCAACAAGCCGATGTAATGCTTATCATAATTTTTTACTGCATTATCCATCATTTCATCCAGGTCGCTTTCATAATGGGAATCTAGTTGGGTGTATTGATTATTCAGGCGATATAATATGCAGTAATTGGAAGTGACTTCATTCTGCACCGTATATAAAGCCAGGCTGTCCTTTAACTCTGCTTGTTTTTCCTGGTCTTTCGATACTTTTATATTGCCTTGGTTCCTGTTAAATACCGGCAAGTCCATGCTGCCATATACTCCCCAAAAATTAGGTTCATAAGACCCTGCCTTGTCATAGGTAACTCCCAGTGTTAAATCAGGCACGCCTGTGGAATGCTGCAGTTTTATATTCTGTTTTTGATAAGTGACACCCTCCATTGCCAACATCAGATCGGGGCGGTTTTTTTGAGCACTGTCTATAATAGATTGATAGGGCGGTATCTGGCCTGAGGGAATGCCAATTTCCTTTACCACTATATATGTTTTAGCCGGATAAACCAATAGCGTTTTAAGTTCCTGTTCATCGGTATAGACGGCTTTTTGGCAATTAGCCTCCTGTGCAACGGCATCCTGGTATTGTGCCTGCAAACGTATAAGGTCATTCCCTGATGCGTTTCCGGCTTTATATAATTGCCTTGTGGCATCTACCAGCGGCAATATCTTTTCCTCTTCAGCTTTATACATGGCAACCAATTGCTGGTTGTTGTACAAATCAGAAATGTCGGTGTATAATTGGTATTTCAAACTTCTCAGCACATCGGCCAGTTGAAAGTGCGCCTGCTTCACTCCAATGCCGTTTAGCTTTGCATAAGCGCTGTGTCTGCCGCCAATAGTAAGCAATTCCTGAAGCTGAAAAGCGTTTTCATTGTTGGCGTTTAACAGGTCTTTCGTATATGGGTTATATGCTTCCTGTGTGTAAGTTAGGTTGGGGTTGTACCACAACTTAGCCTGTAAATAATTATCCTTTGCAATGCTTACATCGTATTGCGACATTAACAGGGTAAGGTTTTTATTTATAAAGCGCTGTTCTGCCTGGGGAATAGTAACGGTTACAGTGTCCATGGGCAAGGATGCAATACTTTGCGCAAAGCATACTTTGCCGCTTATGGCAAAAAGGAATAACAAGCAGAAATTAACACAAAGTGTTTTCTTCATAGGGAGGGCAGACAGTAAGTAGAGTTTTACAAAAATAGTTCTGTTACGCTTAGACGATATAATCTTGTTGTTAATTGTTATTAACAAAAAAATCCCCTGACTTTTGTGTCAAGGGATTAATAAAATACTGAATAAGAGAAACCTTATTTAGCCGGTTTAGCGTCGTCCTTTTTAGTTACTGTTTTCCTTACGGGAACTTTCTTCACTTCTTTCTTTTCTGTTTTTTTATCTGCCTTTTTTTCGGTCTTTGGCTTATCCTGTTTTGCCTGGTAGGAAGATGCAAGCGAAATGCCTGTAAATAGCATAACTAAAGCTAATATGGTGCTTATTCTTTTCATAATGGATAGTAATATAATAGAGTTTTGAAGTAACTAAGGCGGCAAAATAAATGATTTTTATGAAGATAAAATGAAGAAATTTTTTCTTATTGCTTAATCAGTTGTCCTGAACCTATTGAAGAAGATTGCACGGATGTTGGGTTACCGGTATAGTAAACATTACCCTGTCCATAAATTTGGACTCCCAATGTGCCGGTTGTATTTAAATACGAATCGCCGGTAGTGTTGGATGAAAGAAAGGCGTAGCTTGAAACAACCAGGTTGCCATTATAGATAAATCCGGTTCCTCCAAAATAGTTGCATAGAAATGTCTGGCAATTTCCGCTAAGGGTTAAATCGGCAGTACCAAACATGTGGGCATTAATAAATCTGTTGTTAACAGCAAGGTCTATATTTCCGGCAGAATTGGTAGTATTAAGCACTAAGGAGTCAAAAGTAAGGGTACCCTGGCTTTGCACGGTTCCATACCCTGAATTGGTAATAGTAGTAAGTTCGGGCATGGTTATATATACGTTGATGTGGCTCTTTTTATAGCTGCGAAGCCAGTTGCAGATATTATTGTTTTTCAATGTGAGAACAGTACCGTTTACATTTGCACCAATGTTGGGAATAAGGTTTTTGCCGCCTTCAATAGTCACGCTTTGCGGGCTGCCGGTAGTTATAAATACATTCACATTATCGTTGGCAATAATCTGGTTAAAATAAGGCAAAACCCTAACATCAGAAGCTTCTGAACCTGCACTTTCAAAGCAATCGCAAACAGGGGTTTTGTTGCACGACAATAAGCTGATAGCTATTAGCCAATAACTAATAGCTGATAATTTATTTATGTATTTACGCGTATAGCTCATATCTTATAGCTTATATCTTGTATCCAATTCCCCATTCAATAAAATCGGCTTTTACAAAATGGGTTACTAATGTAAGGTTGGCAATAATGTGTTTGTGTGTGTAATAACGCAGCCCTATGCGGTTATAAATAGCTCCGTTGCCGGTATATTTTGTGTAAAGATAGCCTCCCATTTCAAGCGGTAAAGATAAATTACCAATAGTTATTTCATAGGCCGCTTTTATTCCAAATTGAACATCCTCTAAATTACTTTTCAACTTAATACTATCCAGTTTCATGCGTTCGGCATTAGCCTGGTTATAAAAAATATCGGCGCCCAGCCCCAATTTGTTTTTTCTGTTCAGTTTGCGGAAACCTATATAGGATACAGTTACTTCAGGATACCTGTCTCCTCCCGGAGGTTCTATTTCAGAACCACCTGCCACCACAAAAAAATCATGCTCTATTTTCTTTGATTTGGAACTATCCGGAAAAGATTGGTTCATGCACTTGCCCGGGCTTGATATGCTATAACTTATTCCGGTGTTTACGGTAACAAGGTTTATACCCAAATTAGGTGTCTGAAATGCCCCGTTGGAACAGTGGGTTAACCCAATTCCCGTTTCTAGCCTTGTTCTGTCTGATAGATAGAAATGGTAATTCAGCCGGAAGTTAAACATGGCATTTATGTGCGAACCTATTACATCGTTTTTATGATTGTCGAGCCTTGTAAAGGTAACAGGCATATACGCCAAACCCATGCCCACCCGAAAGTAAAGCCGTTCCTTAAAACTTCTTTTTAAGTGGAAGTTGATAAAGGGATATACCCCATATTCATTCCCCAACTGGGCCGGATTATTCAAATAGGCTGAAAAAAACGCTATCCCCGTTTCGGCGCAATGGTAACCGCTTAGCCAGTTATTGGTGCAGGCGGGTTTATTAATATAATCTACCTCAAATGCCGGAACGTGGCCCTGAATAAGGATATTCATGCTGCTGGTGTACAGCGGCAGGATAAACCCATAATGCAAATCTACCGAAAGCCAGGAACCTTTCCGGATACTGTCCTGGCCTTTAGTTGTGAAGCTAAGGGCTAAGAGTGAAGAACTAAGAATGAGCAGTTTTATTTTATTCATAGCCTTACTATTGCCTCCATCGGAAAGACTGTATTAAGTGGTTAATATCCTCTTTCACAAAGTTTACAACCGGTTCCAGCGAATCCTTATTCGGAACGGCAAAAAAGTAAAGCGAGCCTCGTATAAAATTGTGGGTGCTGTCGGTCAGGTAAAACTGCATATTCGATGCGGCATTACCTTCAATATCATATATCGTTCCATAAATTTTATCCTTCGGATTTTCTACATCCCGTTCCGTAATAGCGCTTGCTTTTACCTCATGTTCCACCACATATTTGCGGCACTCGGCAATTATGGCGCGTACATCCGTATCTACAGGCAGGTAACTCATATATACATTGCAGCGAAATTTGGGAAACACAATATTCAGCCAGCAGGAATTGCGGCCCGCTCCCGAATCTCTCAAAACTGTTGCATATTGCGGATATTCAAATGTAAATGGACATTCAGCGGTATAGCTGTTGTATTTCCTTTCAGGTAATGCTATGCGGAAATAACCCTGCCTTTTGGGTGTAGGGTCATTGCTATTCATGCAGCCATAAAGCCCCATTGCCAGCAATAAACATAATATGAATAGTTTGCGTATCATTTTTCAGGACGACAAAAGTAATTATTGCGGGGAAATGGTTAGGTATTAAGCAGAGATTCCTCACTTCGTTCGGAATGACAGGGTTGGAATATACGGATAGGGGGTTCATGGCGCGGGCAAAGCCCGCGCCATGAACGCCCTAAAAAAAAGACAGAATTTATCATTCCGAACGAAGTGAGGAATCTTGTTTTTATATTATTGATTATCAGAATTTATGTGTATTTGAGGAACATTATTATAATAGCCCTTAACACCCTATAAGAACCTAAATAATAATTTTATTGGAGGGAATAATAAAAATATTACCTTTGTGCCCAATTATCTGAACCCAATAC
>DATHOL010000167.1:0-7952 GCA_035484895.1 Bacteroidia bacterium
TATTAATAACACCCGGTATGGAACAGACCAGCGGATAGCAGATAGATTTTATAGTATCTTTTGAGTGATGATGTTTTACTATGGGGTATAAATTCCTTATAATTGCACTTTGTGAGAATGAAGTGCAAGGCAAAAGGGTAAGAATAAATGCAAGTCTTTTTGCTGTCATTTTGCAAATGTATTGACTTTACTCTCAATTCATAGATGAAGACAGTGAGATTACCCTCTCCTCGTAGGAGAGGGTAGGGTGAGGTCTTTTTAATATGCTATCTTAGCAGTTCCATTATGCAGAAAAAAACTGACGATAAGAAAAGCAAAGCAGCTTTTTATTACGGTTCAAAGCAGGATATTTTTAATAAAACCCGTAAATTAAGGAGGGAAAGTACCTATACAGAATCTCTGTTTTGGGAAGTAATTCGCAATGGTAAAGTAGATGGCTTTAAGTTTAGGAGGCAACATCCTATTTCAAGTTTTATTGCAGACTTTTATTGTCATGAAGCAAAACTGATTATTGAACTGGATGGAGATGTTCATGAAGTGGAAGAGGTAAAAAAACGTGATAAAATAAGGGAAAGGGTATTGATTGAATATGGGTTAACTATTTTAAGATTTACCAATGAGGAAGTTTTATCAGATTTAGATAAAGTGATTGAAAAAGTACGGGAGTATTTGAAAAGACCTCACCCTGCCCTCTCCTACGAGGAGAGGGTAGAGTCACGACCGCAGCATAAGCAATTAGAAGAGAAAAGACCTCGCCCTGCCCTCTCCTACGAGGAGAGGGAAAAGTCACGACCGCAGCCTCCAACCAATGAGGAGAGGGTAATTCGAAAGGCGATCTTTTGCTGGAGCGGAGGTAAAGATTCATCTTTTGCCTTGTATAAAGTATTGCTTGAAAAAGAATATGAGGTTGTTGCTCTTTTTACAACAGTGAATGAAAACTTCAAGCGGGTATCTATGCATGGGGTAAAGGAAGAGTTGATAGAAGAACAGGCAAAAAGTATCGGATTGCCGCTTTTAAAAATGTATGTAAAAGAAGGCAGCAACGATGAATATGAAAGAAAGATGGAATCTTTTCTGTCGGAACAAAAATCAAAAGGAGTGGACTATGTTATTTTCGGTGATATTTTTTTGGAGGATTTGCGTGCCTACCGCGATAATAACCTTGCCAAAGTAGGGATGACTGGTGTTTATCCGCTATGGAAAATGAATACCACGCAGCTTGCCAATGAGTTTATTGAAAAAGGATTTAAAACCATACTTTGCTGCACCAATGATGCTTTTTTGGGAGAGAAAGAAGTAGGCATTTTATTTGATTTTAATTTTCTGAATAATTTGCCTGCAACTATTGACCCTTGCGGGGAAAATGGGGAGTTTCATACTTTTTGTTTTGACGGGCCTATATTTAAAAAACCTTTAAATATAGTGGCTAAAGAGAAAATATACCGGCCATTGGAAATTAAGACTGATTCTGCTTCCAAAACGCAAGGGTTTTGGTTTTGTGAGTTAACTCATCCTTAAATGAACTATATATTGTAAATTTGCAACATGAATACGAATCAGCAAAAAGCCCTGTATGAATATCTCCTTTGGATGGGAGATACTACATTGGTATTAGGCCATAGAATATCCGAATGGTGCGGGCATGGGCCCATTTTGGAAGAAGATATTGCGCTTACCAATATTGCCCTTGATTTATTGGGGCAAGCCCGTTTTTATCTTACCTATGCAGGTGAAGTGGAAGGCAAAGGCCGTTCAGAAGATGATTTGGCGTATTTAAGAGACGTAATGGATTATAAAAATTCTCTTTTGGTGGAGCAACCTAATGGCGATTTTGCATATACTATGATAAGGCAGCTATTGTTTACAGCACTCAGTTACCATTTGCAGGAAGCCCTCCTTTCCAGTTCAGATGAGCGGATTCGGGGGATAGCTGAAAAAGCCATAAAAGAAGTAACCTACCATCTGCGTCATGTATCGGACTGGGTAATCCGCTTAGGCGATGGTACCGAAGAAAGCCATAATAAAGCGCAAGAAGCATTGGATGAAGTCTGGATGCTTGTAGATGATTTATTTGTAATGCTGCCTGGCGACAAGCTATTGGTGGAGGAAAAGATAACTCCCGATTTGGCTGACATACGTAAAAAATGGAACGATACCATAAAGGGAGTATTGGAGGAAGCAACATTAAAAGTACCTTCCGAAACCTATATGATGAAAGGCGGAAGAGAAGGAAAACACTCGGAACATTTAGGATTCATCTTGGCAGAATTGCAGTTTTTGCCACGCGCATATCCGGATGCCAAATGGTAGTTCAATAGTTATATGTTCATTGCGGGGCTTTGCGAAGCAATTTTACTAATACTGCGATAACTATTGGGTAAGATTGCTTCGTTCCTCGCAAAGACGAACATGTATATAATAAGAAGAAAATATGAACAGCAACGAACAAATATGGAGTTTCCTGGATGAGGTAATGGACCCGGAAATTCCTGTGCTTAGCATTCTCGACCTGGGTATTGTCAGAAGTGTTGAGGTAAATGCAGAAGGCTCTCTTGTTACTATTACTCCAACCTATACCGGCTGCCCGGCTACACATATAATTGAAGAAGATATCCGGAGCAAACTAAAAGAAAAAGGGGTGCTTAACTTTAGCATTAAAACCATTCTTTCTCCGGCATGGACAACCGACTGGATAAGCGGAGAGGGCAGGAGGAAGCTGAAAGAGTATGGAATAGCTCCGCCGGAAGAATCGACATCGGATAAAAGCCTGCTGAGTAATAAACCTAAGGTAGTGCATTGCCCGAGGTGCAATTCTACTAACACTGAAATGAGAAGTTTTTTTGGTTCAACTCCATGCAAATCACTTTATGTTTGCAGCGATTGCAAGGAACCGTTCGATTATTTTAAATGCCTTTAAAAACATAGGTATTTACTGTTCCAGTTCTATTGTAAAGCAAGTTCCCCTGTTAACCTCACTTCTTACAGTAATCTTTCCTCCCAATGATTCAACTTGTGCTTTTACCATAAAAAGACCCATTCCTTTTCCATTTTCATGGCTGTGGAAACGCTTATAAAGACCAAACAATCCGTCGCTGTTCTTTGTTAAATCAATTCCGAGCCCGTTATCACGGAAAGTTAGAATTATCTTGTTGCCTTTTTTTTCAGAGACAATAGTAATATGGGGCGTTAAGGCAGGCTGGTGGAATTTAATACTATTTAAAATCAGGTTGTGAAATATACTGGAAAGGTAACTTTTTACAGTAAACAGGCTATCTGTTCGCTTAAAATCGGATTCAATAAGTACATTCTCTTTTTTTATAAGATAGCCCAGGCCAACTTTGGTATCATTCAAAATATCTGAAAATTTTACCTGTTGCTTACTTTCACTTTCGCCATGCCTTGTGTTCAGTATTTTGTTCAAATCCATAACCACATCATCTAATCGCCTTACAGAAACATAAATGGCTGAAAGGATTTCTTTCTGCTCAATACGCGGCAACTCATGTACACTGAAATTATTAACCAGCCCAAGTATGTTGGCTACCGGAAGGCGGAGGTTATGCGATATGATATAGGAAAACTGTTCCAGATCCTTATTTCGTTGTATTAAATCAGTTGTTGTTTTTTCACGTTCAATTTCAGCTGTTTTTCGCTGGGTAGTATCGCTCAGGTAAACTATCATATTGTGGACAACGGATTTATCATTGTACACAGGCAATAAATGCATTTCAAACCATATTATGGTTCCATCTGCAAGGCGGTAAGAGTCTTCAATTTTAAACTGAGCGCCATCAAAAACCCTGTTATACATTTCCAGCGTCATTTGTTTTTTATTGTCCTCTGCAAAATCCAGCATGTCTTTTCCAACCTCCACTGTTTTTCCCAGTTCGTCGCTTAACCCATCCAATGCTCCTTTATTAAATGCAATTATTTTCAGATTTTTGTCTACCAAAAAATATACGGTGGTAGTATTGTCAAAGATGGTGCGCAGGTTGGCTTCCGATTCTTTCAGGGCTTCTTCCTCGTCCCTGCTCTCGGTTATATCCTGAATAGTACCAATCATTTTTACAGGCTTACCTGATTTTTCATCAACAATAACCTCGCCACGTTCACGAACAATTCTCTGTATATTATTTCCCCTGATGATCCTGTGGTCGAAGTTGTAGTTTCTTTTATTAAGTATGGCCTCATTAAATTTTTTTATCAGTAAATCCCTGTCATCAGGGTGAACAACCGTTAATAAATTTTTTCCTGAAGGTTCCGTTTTTTCAGGGTCTAATCCAAGTATTCTGAATTTCTCAGCCGACCAGTATGTATGTAAGCCTAAAACTGATTCAGGGCTTTCCAGGGCCACTTCCCAACTCCCTATATGTGCAATATGTTGTGAAGCAGTTAAGCGTGCCTCGCTTTGCTGCAGTTTTTGTTCCGTCTTTTTTAATGAAGCACTTGTGCGTTCAAACTCGTCCTGATAATCCCTGTTCATTTTTTCACATGATATAATTTACATATTTATGTAAAATACCACATTAATATATTACTTAGTGTTATATACTTCTTGTGAAAAGTTATATAATGCGCACATTGCAATATGCCTGAAAGTATGCTGTGCGCAACCGGTTACTGTTCGAATTCAATGATAAAACAAGTTCCCCTGTTAACCTCACTTCTTACAGTGATATTTCCTCCCAATGATTCAACTTGTGCTTTTACCATGAAAAGACCCATTCCTTTTCCATTTTCATGGCTGTGGAAACGCTTATAAAGACCAAACAATCCGTCGCTGTTTTTGGCCATATCAATTCCCAGCCCGTTATCGCAGAAAGTGAGAATTATTTTATTCTCGCTTTTAATACATTTGATAATGATTCGCGGTGTTAGTGCCGGTTGGCGGAATTTAATACTGTTTAAAATCAGGTTGTAAAATATGCTGGACATGTAACTTTTTACGGTAAGCAATTCATTCACTTCTGAAAAATCGGATTCAATTATCGCATTCTCTTTTTTAATCAGGTAACCAAGTCCAACCTGCGTATCATTTAAAACATCTGAGAACTTCACCTGTTGTTTGCTTTCACATTCCCCGTTTTTAATATCTAATATTTTATTTAAATCCATTACCACATCATCCAGCCGCCTTGTAGAAATATAGATTGCGGAAATGATTTCCTTCTGCTCTGCTGCCGGTAGTTTATGTATAGTGAAGTTATTAACCAATCCAAGAATATTGGCCACCGGAAGCCGCAGATTGTGCGATATAATATAGGAAAATTGTTCCAGGTCTTTGTTGCGTTGTATCAAATCGGTTGTTATTTTTTCGCGTTCCTTTTCGGCTTCTTTCTGCTGAGTTATGTTCCGTAAATGAATTAACATATTAAGCACCTTATTCCCTTTTCCGTAAACGGGCAGCAATTGCATATGGTACCAAAGCTTTTTTCCGTCTTTTTGTATATAGTTATCTTCCAGTCTAAATTGCTCGCCGTCGAATACCCGTTTGTACATTTCAGCAGCTCTTTGCTTTCTGTCTTCCACAATGAAATCTAAAATACTTTCTCCGGTTTTAAGTGATTTGCCAGTTTCGGTATTAAAGCTAACCAGGGCGGATTTATTAAATGAAACAATTTTTAAATCGCTGTTTATTAAAACGTAAGTAGCTTCCGTATTATCAAATATGGTACGCAGGTTAGCTTCGGATTTCTGCAAAGTTTCTTCTTCTTCAACATGCTCGGTAATATCCTGCATGGTTCCAATCATTTTCGTGGCCTTCCCGGATATTCTATCCCTCATTACTTCGGCACGTGTATGCACTATTCTTTCGCTACCATCCGGCCTTACAATCCGGTATTCCACATTATAGGTTTTGCTTTTTTCCTTTGCATCGTTAAATTTTTTCAAAAGCATTCCTCTGTCTTCCGGGTGAACAATGTTAATTGCAATATCAAAGGTTATCGGGAATTCATTCGGGAGCAAACCATAAATGCGGTATGTTTGATCGGACCAAAATATAGGGCATTCCCGGGCATCTTCAGCGCCCGATAGATCAATTTCCCAACTGCCTATGTTTGCAATCCGTTGAGAGGCCAGTAAATGGACCTGGCTCTGTAATAATTTTTTTTCAGCAAGTTTTGCCGATGTTATGTCTTGTATAAATCCAATGGCTTGAAGCGGTTCCCCTAAAGTATCCCGTTCAAAAATCAACTTTGTACATAAATACCTTACCTTATTTGTTGCAAAGTTTATTATGCGATGCTCCAGTTGCTGTGTAATAAGGCCTTTTTTTTGAATATCCCCGTGTGCTTTTAATACACGGTTATAGTCGTCCGGATGAATTCGTTCCAGGAAACTTTTAAAAGTAGGGGCAACCTCTCCTTTATTATACCCTAACAGGTGGTAGGCTTCGTCAGACCATTTGCCTATACCTGTTTGATAATTGTATTGCCAGCTGCCAATGTGCGCTAGCTTCTCCGTTTCTTTCAGTAAGGTTTCTTCTGTAAGCATATCGGCAGACTCAACCTGTGTAATCAGTTCTTTCATAGTGTATTAATTTATAAGGGATTTGCTTCCTTTTCCCGAGTACAAAGAAACTTAAACAGGGTGCACTTGTCCGTGACTTGGCTCATACTATATGCTGACCTTTCTCACTGATTTAAATCAGCTTATATTCTACCTGCCAGGTCGTTTTATATTGTTTTCCGATAATACTTTATCTTTGGGCTCTATGAGCAACATATTATTTTCCATTCAAAACGGCGTTGGTAAAATTATCCTTAACCGGCCCGATGTACTGAACAGTTTTAACATGCCGATGGCTAAAGAATTGCAGGCGGCATTAGATGATTGCGCCGCAAGCAGCCATGTGCGGAGCATATTGATAACAGGAGAGGGTCGCGCCTTTTCAGCAGGGCAGGATTTGGCTGCAGCCAATGAACCCGGCGTTGAAATACGGCAAATAGTAAGAGAGCAATACAATCCTATAATTTTAAAATTAAGGGAAATTGAAAAGCCTGTAGTTTGCGCAGTAAATGGTGTAGCAGCAGGGGCAGGAGCCAATATTGCTTTCGCCTGTGATATTATTTTGGCTGCTTCATCAGCTTCTTTTATACAGGCATTCAGTAAAATAGGATTGATACCCGATAGTGCGGGAACATTCTTTTTGCCGAGGTTAATAGGCTTGCAACGTGCAACAGCCTTAATGATGCTGGGCGATAGGGTTACCTCGCAGCAAGCTATGGAATATGGAATGATATATAAAGTATTCCCCGATGAAAGCCTGATGGGTGAAGCGGAAAAAATGGCTGCATTGCTTGCATCTATGCCAACCAAAGGGCTGGGCTATACGAAGAGGTTATTAAATGCTTCTCTTGATAATAGCCTGCAAGAGCAATTGCAAATGGAAGAAGATTTGCAGGATGCCGCAGCAAAAACATACGACCACAAAGAAGGCGTAAAAGCATTTCTGGAAAAAAGAAAGCCCATTTTTAAAGGAGAATAGTCGGAGCCCGACTGGCAATTTCATTATTAAGTATCTTTGCCGCATGTGTGGAATTTGTGGTATAATTGGTTTAACTGATAAAGAGATAGCGGAAAATACTATCTCCAAGATGAATGCTGCCATAGCCCATCGCGGGCCGGATGATGAAGGTGTTTTTATTGATTCGGGAATTGCGTTGGGACACCGCCGCCTTTCTATTATCGACCTTTCGAAGAATGGCCACCAGCCTATGTTTTCGGCCGATGGAGGATTTGCATTGATATACAATGGCGAACTTTATAATTATAAAAGCCTGCGTCTCGAACTGCAGCGGGCTAAGGTAGGCGATAGCAACGCAGCCTATTCTTTCCGCACGCAAAGCGACTCTGAAGTAATTATTGCCGCATATCAGCGCTGGGGCGCTGAGTGTGTAAAGTATTTTAATGGAATGTTTGCATTTGCCATTTGGGACAAACAAAAAGAA